>CAIZDF010000168.1 GCA_903931645.1 uncultured Tolumonas sp. | reverse complement strand
GAAGAGGTCGCCGATCTGCTGAAGGTACGTAACTACCGTGCTGCTTGTTATCACGCCGGTTTGCCGAATGAGCAGCGGGCAGCGGTGCAAGATGCGTTCATCCGTGACGATCTCGATATTGTGGTTGCCACCGTAGCCTTTGGTATGGGGATCGATAAACCCAACGTACGCTTTGTGGTGCATTACGATATTCCGAAAAACATCGAAGCTTATTATCAGGAAACCGGTCGCGCAGGTCGCGATGGTTTACCGGCAGAAGCGTTGTTGTTGTTTGATCCGGCGGATATTGAACGGGTCAGAGGGTTGCTGGAAAACAACGAAAATGCTGAGCAACGACAGGTCGAGATCTTCAAACTGAATCTGATGTCAGCATTTGCCGAGGCCCAAACCTGCCGCCGTCAGGTGTTACTCAATTATTTCGGTGAATATCATGCCGAGCCGTGTGGTAACTGCGATATCTGCCTCGATCCACCAAAAACCTATGATGGCACCGACGATGCACGCAAAGCACTGTCTTGTGTCTATCGGGTCGGGCAGCGTTATGGCATGGGCCATGTGATTGAGGTGTTACGCGGTGCGCAAAGCCAGCGGATCCGCGAGTTAGGTCATGACAAACTCACTACTTACGGCATTGGCAAAGAGCAGTCGCACGAATACTGGTTATCGGTATTACGTCAATTGATCCATAAAGGTTTGCTGGTGCAAAACATCACCCGTCATCTGGTATTACAACTGACCGAAGCGGCGCGTCCGGTGTTACGTGGCGATCAGCCGCTGGAGCTGGCGGTACCACGAACCGAATTGTTATCGGCGAAAAAACTCCGCCGCCGTGAGTTGGAATTGGCGCAAGGCGAAGACGCCACGTTATTCCGTGAGTTGCGCAAGTTGCGTAAACAGTTGGCAGAAGAAGAGGGCATTCCACCGTATGTGGTCTTTAATGACGCGACCTTGTTGGAGCTGGCGCAATTTAAACCGGTCACCGAGGCGGATTTACTCACCATCAACGGTGTGGGTTATCGCAAATTAGAGCGTTTTGGCGAAGCCTTTTTAGAATGTATCCGTGAACATGCCGATCTGTAGCTGGCAAGTTGGCACATCCTGCGGCAGAATCGCCGCATGCAGAGGAGAACAGCATGATCAATCCGAACAAAATTGAAGAGATGGCGCGCTCTATTCAGGCCGCGTTACCGCCAGGGCTGAAAAGCGTGGGCGAAGAAGTGGATAAAAAAGTGAAGCAGGTGCTGCAGGCACAGTTGATGAAACTGGATCTGGTGAGTCGCGAAGAGTTTGATGTGCAGACTAAAGTGTTGTTGCGCACGCGCGAAAAATTACAGGCCCTAGAAGAAAAACTGCAACAGCTGGAAAAACAGCTGGCAGAGCGCGATTAAGCTATTGTTCTGCGATAAGCGGGTCTCAGCATTGAAACCCGCCTTCGCCGATTAGATCAGATGAAAGGCATCGCCAAACAGATGTTCTTCTTTGATACCGCGATGGCGCAGAGCATCCCGCACTACCGCCGCCATTTCAAAACGTCCCGCCACATAAATATCAAACTGATCAAAGGTATGGAAATCGCTCAGCACGACTTCATGTACTAAACCAGAGCGACCCATCCAGTCATCATCCGGGAATTGCACCACCGGCACAAAGGTCAGATCTTTAAATTCGCTGGCCCAATTTAACACTTCTTCGCCTTCATAAAGCTGATCGGCGTTACACACACCCCAGTATAAATAGGTGCGGCGAGGCATTTTGTTATCCACCAGATATTGCAAAATTGAGCGGGCATAGCTGTAACCTGTGCCGCCAGCAATCAACAGTATCGGGCGTTCACTGTGTTCGCGCAGATAGGCATTACCTAATGGCATTTCCACTTCGATTTTGCCATCAGCACGTAATGCTTCCAGCACCTGTCCCGGATATTTGTTACCGGGCGTGGCGCCGATCTGCAGTTCCAGCACATTGCCACGGCTGGGCGAACTGGCAATCGAGAATGAGCGATGGTCTTTTTCACCCATGATCACTTGCAGATATT
>CAIZDF010000167.1 GCA_903931645.1 uncultured Tolumonas sp. | reverse complement strand
TTCATATACACAGTTGATTTGGTTAAATTCCACATCATTGGTTATGAAGTGATCTGTAATTGTAGCTAAGTCTTCCAAATTGAGGAAATCACTGTAGCAATCTTTGTATATGTGAAATTGTTCAGCATTATATAATTTTTTAAAAAATCTGAAATCTGATTCGCTGTAATGACACAAACCAAATAGGCGCAAAGTATAAAAATTAGGTAACTGTGTACAACGTCTGGCAATGGCATTTTTTACTTTGCCATAGTCAGCTGCAGGTTCCACGTACAATATGTCATCTTCTTGAGCATAACTGATGTTACGTAAATTATCATATTCATGTCCTGTACCTAAATTGATAAATTTTTTGTAACTACCGCGATGTTCTGCCAAATTTTCAAACATAGTGATATTTTCAACAAAAAATGCACTTGCTGGGTCATGAATTTTTTCACGTCCAGCAAGTGCGCTGTGTATTACCACATCATAATGTTTGGTAAATAGTTGTTTTACTTGTGCGCTGTTTAACAGATCACATGTTTGTCTGGTTACTGGTGTAACGTCGTGTCCACTTTCAGTATAATACTTTGTTAAAAACTTGCCAATATATCCAGCCGCACCAGTAATCAGTATTTTCATTTAAGCCAATCACTCGCCCAATCTGTATTACCAGGATTTAACTGACGAGTAGCTACCCATTGTTTGAGTGCCTCTGTATCATTATCCTCAACAGCATCGTATTTTTGCTGTATACGGGCAAGCAGACCGGAATTAAGGTTCTTTTCATATACATCACTGCACGGCATGATATTGAGATTATTTTTCTCCAACATCAGATATGTAGCCAGTAATCTTTCCAGTATATAAGGCACATAATTCTGTGGATTTTGTATATCGGCCTGCGATTCTAATAATTCCTTGTGTTCTGCTGGCAGTTTATCACATGCAATGACAAATTTATTCAAAAATTCCAGATAGCCAGTCCAAAACTTGCTGTTACCCAGGAAGCACTGGCCATAGCTCATTTCGTTTAGTGTCATAGGCTGTGTAATAATGAATTCTGGTAAACCCATAAGAGGTAAAACCTGATTCATGATGTTGATGATTTCAGGATGGCACCACTGTCCGTGTTCCCACACATTATAGGCATGAGCATCTAGAAAACTATAAGCAGTAAATGTATAAACATCATTATCAGGATTATCATTTACGAATGCCTGTATATCTTCCACACTCATACCTGGCAATAAATTTTTCCTGTCAAAAAAGAAATAAATAACCATGTGCTCTGAAATGATATAAAGCACACATTTTAAGGATGTGTCATTTAGCACCTTTAAATCAATATCTCATTGTTAAATAATGAAAATTTTGATGGTTATTTGTTCTTTTTGATTGCAATTTGAGCTTGTTTTTCTTTAGAAATAACTAATTTATAGTATTTATTACCGTGAATTGAGTACTCATCTTTTTTGTCGTGCTTTCTTTTTATTCCTATAATCCCTTGTTGTTTTGTCAGTTTTGTTACGAATGAACTTTCGCTAACCCATTGTTATTTCTATAGGCAGCATCGGCATCGTTCTTGATAGGTTCTGATAAAGCAGATCGCAGGATGATGTATGCGTACAGAATTAGATTGGTCGGAATATCAAGATCGCGGCATGGGTGATGCATATGCGGATATTCCCAAGCAAGGTGGTGATTTCGCCAAAGCAGTTGCGGTGTGCATTCGCAGTGGTGTCTGTGAGCAGCACGGGCGAGGGGTGATGTGCCCCAGTTTCCGCATCACCGAGAAGCAATTATTCTCGCCGGGTGGACGCGTGCAACTGCTAAAACGCGCACTTAACAGTGATGAAGCGGCGCTGACCGCTGACACTGAATTAGCCGAAGCGATGGATCTGTGTGTCGCCTGCAAAGGCTGTAAACGGGAATGCGAAAACAGTGTCGATATGGCGCAGATCAAGATTGAATATCTGGCGCAGCAACTAAAAATTCAACCGCTATCGTGGCGCAGTCGGCTATTTGCCTATTCCCCGATTTGGCTGAATCAATATCCAATTCTGGGGGCGTTAATTCGCTGGCGGAATAAATCAGCGTTATTGGCGAAACTGGGTGAAAAACTACTGGGTATCGCAGCGAAAGTGCCATTGCCGGAAGTGACGCATAAACCCAGGGCAAAAGCATGAAAGCCCGCATGATATGAGGCTTTGAGAAAGGATTGAATTTTAAAATCCTGATCTTATTTTTACCGTAATTCTTTAAATTCTGAAACTATTTTTTCGATCGATTTGACGATCCTATCCCCCTGTGATCTTATCCTTTCTTTTGCCGGATAACTCACTATGAACGGACTCAGCCTTTTGGATCAAATATCTATTATTCATGACTACCGTCAATCTTGGAAAACCAGTTATACCCTGGCTGATATTCTTTTTCTGACTATCACTGCCATTATTGGTGGTGCTGAGGGTTGGGAAGAAATTGCCGATTTCGGTGAGGATCATCTGGATTGGTTACGTTTATACGGTGATTTTGAAAATGGCTGTCCTTCTCATCACACCATTGCACGTGTCATGGGGATGATTTCAGGAAAACAGCTACAGACGCTATTTTGTCAGTGGATGAAAAATTGTCATACCCTGACGGCTGGTTCCGTTGTTGCCATTGATGGTAAATCGCTACGCGCCACTTATGATAAATCCAAACGTGATAACGTGATCCACATGGTCAGTGCGTTCAGTGCTCAGAATAGTATGGTCTTAGGGCAAGTAAAAACAGCCACTAAATCCAATGAGATCACTGCTGTTCCTGAACTACTGCAACTGCTTGAATTAAAAGGTTGTTTAGTGACACTAGACGCCATGGGATGTCAGCATAAAATTGCACAGGAAATCATTAAAAAGAAAGCGGACTATTTACTGGCAGTGAAAGGAAATCAGGGAAAACTGGCTGATGCGTTTGATAACTGGTACTCCCCTGCGATGTGGATGGGTAAATTGTATGACAGTTACAGTACGCAGGAAAAAGGACATGGTCGGGAAGAAACTCGTTTCTGCATTGTCAGCCATGATTTAACGCCCTTAGGTGATCTGGCCTATGACTGGCCAGAATTGACCACCATAGGCATCGTCGGCGTTAACCGACAGGAGAGCGTTGCGCCTGTACGCGCAGAATCAATTGTCCTTCGCTATTACATCAGCTCCGCAAAGTTAACCGCCAAAGAATTATTAGACGCCACCCGAGCGCATTGGTCGATCGAGAACCAATTACACTGGCGTTTAGATGTCGGAATGCGGGAAGATGAATGCCAAATTGTTCGGGGTGAAGCGGGTGCAAATCTCGCCGTATGTCGACACATAGCCATGAACTTACTGACAGCGGACAAAACATTTAAAGCGGGTATTAAACGGAAACAAAAACGAGCGGGTCGAAATAATGAGTACCTCTCGCAAATCCTTACGGGCTGCGGGTCTTCATGATTTTGCCCTGCGCATAAACCCTTCTCACCGCAGCAACAGAGTTTCCCACCCCTGGTGCCACACCCTTCCGGCGAGGTGCGGGCGGTGGTGTTATGGCTGGATAGTTTTTCCACCCTGTTTGCGCCACAACAAGCGGAAGATGCACTGTATCTGTTGCGGCTGGCCGGTCTCACGGTGCATGTTGTGCACCCCAATTCACAACCGGGTATGGTGCTGGATAGTGGCCGTTCATTGCTGACATTTGGTTTGGTCGATGAAACTCGCCAGCTGGCGAAACAGCTGCTGAACATCTTGTCGCCGCATGTGGCTGCTGGCTTGTCGATTGTCGGGCTAGAACCTTCCAGTCTGTTGATGTTACGTGATGAATACAAAACGCTGGGGCTAGGGCAACCCGCCGTCGCACTGGCCAAACAGGCTCTGTTGTTTGAAGAGTTTATTGCTGCTGAGCTGACGCGTGGTGGTTTTCAATTACCGTTTCAGGCCGGAAAAATCACGCAGCTGGTGTTGATCCACGGGCATTGTCATCAAAAAGCGATTGGTGCGATGAAGTCGGTACGGCGAGTGCTGAAAACTGTGCCGGAATTAGAGTTCAGTTTCATTGAGTCATCATGCTGCGGCATGGCAGGCACGTTTGGGTTGGAAGCAGAACACGTTGACTACTCGCACCAGATGGCGCAGCAGTCGTTGGTGCCAGCGTTGCAGGCGTCGCCGGATGCTTTGGTGGTCTCGAACGGTTTTGGTTGTGCCCATCAAATCAAAGTAACGGCTCAGCGCGCAACATTGCATTTAGCGACATTATTACGACAGGCTTTGGCGGAATATACCCTTCCCACTTGAAGTTGCAGCGGTGTTGGCAGCGTTTATTCGCCCCAATCACATAGTTTATCTATGCTCATGGGGTCTCTTCACTTGCCGCCTACCTGCAACTCCAAGTTGTTTGGGTATACGTAAAACAGGCCGGATGGAATGTCCGGCCTGTGCAGAATACATTATTGGAATAGTTATTGGGGTTGGTTCAGATATTCGTACAACTTGGCAGTGTCTTCTTTACTGCATAGTTTTGTGCCGTGATTCATGGTGGCCGCGGTGCCAGCAGCGACACCAAACCGTACCATATCCACTAACGGTGCATTGTCAGCCAGTTTCATGACCATGGCGCCGACCATACTGTCGCCAGCACCCACAGTGCTGCGTTTCGTGACCGGTGGGGGCACCACTTGCACACACTGTTCGGCATCCACCCCTAACGCACCTTGTGGGCCTAGCGATACCACGATCCGTTTTGCAGCACCCTGACTGATCAGCGATCGTGCAGCGGTGACGACTTGATCGGGTTGATCCAGTGTCTGACCACTCAGTTCAGCCAGCTCTGATTGGTTGGGTTTCAGCAGCTCTAAGCCGCCAAACGCAACGGCGGCTTGCAGTGCCTCACCCGAGCTGTCGACCACACAACGCAAGTGATGATCTTTGGCACATTGCAGCAATTCCGTGACCGCTTGAGTGGTCATATTCGGCGGCAGACTGCCACTTAAAATCAGCAAACTATCGGCGGGGAGTTGGGCAATTTTTGCTAATAATTGCTGCCATTCGTTTTCGTGTAGTGCTGCGCCTGGCATCACAAAACGGAACTGCTCACCGGTTGCTTCCGACACCACATGCAGGTTTTGACGTGTCCAGTCATGCGCTGGCAATGCGTCAACACTCACCCCTTCTTGTTGCAGCAACTCCACCAGATGTGCGCCAGTTGGTCCACCGGCTGGCAATAATGCGGTGGCTTGTCCACCCAGATGGGTGATCGCCCGCGCCACGTTGATCCCGCCACCACCGGGTTCAAACACCGGTGTTTGACAGCGTAGTTTTCCTTCCGGGTAAATTTTGGCTGTGCTGGTGGCGCTATCCAGAGACGGCGTCAAAGTCAGGGTTACGATCAGAGGCATCTGAAGATCCTTAAATGGTTTTATCGGTGTGCAGTTCTTGCAGCGCGAGGCGTTCTTTTTTGGTTAATTTCGCGACGACGAGTTGATAGGAATCATCAATCAGACCAGTTAATTGCGTATCACTGAGTTCGCCGGATAACTCAATGGTATTCCAGTGCTGCTTATTCATGTGGTAACCCGGCTTGATGGAAACAAACATCGCTCGTTGCAGATCAGCTTGTGCCGGGTCAACTTTGAGGGTGATTTTAAGCGGCGTTTCCTGCCAGGCCACCAGCGCATACATCTTGCCGCAAACCTTATACACCAGCGCTTCCGGGCCAAACGGCAATTCTTCCGTTACCGCCAGCTTATTGATCAGATAGGTTTTAAGTGAAGGCAGTTCCATAGCAAAGGCAGTTCCTGTTGTGCTGAGCCGAAAAGCATGACTATGCTTTACAACATAGTCCATTTTCCGAATGCAGCACAACGATGGATGTCACAACGTGATGCGGCCCATTAATGTTTACGGGCAAATACCCACAGATCGCCTTTTCGTTTCAGTCGCACCGATTGACCACCAATCATCAAAAATATGCTGTTGGCGTGTGCCGGAACATCAAACAACCGAGGACCATGTTCGGGTGAAAACCAGACCAGACCGGGTGCATTCGTCAGTTGATTGTCGACTTCGTAATAACCCATAAATTTTTTCGAGCGCAAGCAATTGATGGTTGAATTATTAGTCGAACAGGCTGCGCCTGATAACGGAGTGATGGGGGCGCCAATAACGATCGTCGGCGATACCGATACAACCGTAAAATGGTAGGGCATTTTACGTTTACAATGGTCATATTCACTGATGGGCCAGGCTTTCGCCTCTTTGGTTTTGGCCAGCGTGTCATCTAACTGCGCCACCAGATCGGACTGCGGTGCGCTCTTATCTGCATTGGTCGTGGTCGATGTTTGGCATTCACACGGCTGATTCGCAGTGCATTTTGTATTTGTGGCTTTCTGTTGTTTCAACACTTTTTCAGCATTGATCTTGGCTTGATTGAATTCAAACCGAGTACAGCCTGATAAGGTAACTCCCCAACAAATGGTGAGTAGCAGCAGGCAATAGGCCGCATATTTTTTAGGTATAAAGGCGAACCGATTTTTAACGAGCTGGATCTTCATCTACATCTACTTCAAAGGCAAAAACTGGCAGCATGATAGCGTAATGCTGACTAAACAAAAGCCCGGTTCGCTTCTTCTGTACTAGGCACTTTGCTCTTCACGCATATTCACCAGTAATTCTTTATAACCATCGCCCCAATGCTTGAGATCCATCAATATCGGTTCCAATGTGCGGCCAAACTCGGTCAGGCTGTATTCCACCCGTGGCGGTACTTCGGCATACACTTCACGATGCAGAATGTTGTCGGCTTCCAATTCACGTAATTGTAATGTCAGCATGCGCTGAGTGACGCCGGGCACCATACGATGCAGCTCGTTAAAGCGTTTTGTGCCACTCAATAAATGAAACAAGATCACGCCTTTCCATTTGCCACCAATCACGGATAACGCCGCTCTGACTGAGCAGCTCAAATTGTACGGTTGTTGAGATGCCATCTTTGTTCTCCATTAGTATACAAAATGATACTACATCACATTTTTGTGCGTACTTACTAATAAGTTTGTTTAATGATACAACAAGAATGAATTTAATGATTGGAGCACAACATGACTAAACAACAGATCCTAGATGCATATGCATTTCGTCACGCCTGCAAAGCATTTGATAGCGACAAAAAAATCAGTGATGACGATTTTGAGCTGATTTTGGAAACCGGACGCTTATCACCCAGTTCGTTTGGTTTCGAGCCATGGCAATTTCTGGTGATTCAAAACCCGGAATTACGGGAAAAATTATTACCGCTAGTGTGTGGGCAACAACAAGTTCCGACGGCAAGCCATCTGCTCATTACATTGTCGCGTCGTGGTGACAGCCTGAAACCGGGTAGCGATTATCTGACCCATTTTATGCAGGAGGTGCAGAAATTGCCGGAAGAAGTTGTGAAGATGAAAGGTGATTTTTACGCGTTATTCCATCGTGAACTGTTTCAGTTAGCCGGCGATGAACGCAAAATTGCGGATTGGGCGGCAAAACAAACCTATCTGCCGATGGCGAATATGATGACCACAGCCGCGTTGCTGGGCGTCGATTCTTGCCCAATCGAAGGTTTTAAACAGCAGGAAGTGGAAAACTTCTTAGCTCAAGAGATCGAGCTGGATTTAACCACCTTTGGTGTCGCGCATATCACGGCCTTTGGGTATCGCAAGGCAGAACCTGCCAGAGCGAAAACTCGCCGTGTGGCTGCCGATGTCGTGCAGTGGTATTAAGTCTGTAAACATCATGCCGGTGTATACCACGCCGGCATGAGCTCCACGCATCGTTAATCCCGACGTGTAAATAGCCAGTTATTTCCCTTGTGTCTCAATTGTGCCGACTGCCCAGCTATGACAAAAAACACACTGTTGGCATGAGGTGGCACTTTAAACAAGCGTGCGCCGTGTTCCGGAGAAAACCAGACCAGACCTGAAGAATAAGCAAATTGGGTGGCTATTTCATAGCGTCCGGCAAAGCGTTCGGAATGCAGATAGTTACACGACGAACCTACTGATGAGCAGTGATCTGCCGCGGATGGTTGGAGCGGATATCCAACTACTATCGTGGGTGATAGCGACAGAACAGTAAAATGATAGGGGAACTTATGATGGCCGTTGTTATTGAGTGGCCACGTTTGCGCTTCTTTGGTGTTCAGTAAAGTGTCATCTAACTGTGCGGTCAAATCGGACAATTGAATTTTGTTGTCCTGACTATCGGCAAAAGCCCACTGACAATCACTGTCACGCGCACTGTTTGCGGCACAGTGGCGATATAAAGGAGCAAACTGATTCGGGGCAATTAACGGCCCATGCCCTTTTACTTGTGTCCAATCCGAGCTGCGATGCGCACAGCCAGCGAGGGCCAATACCAAGAGAAAAACTAAAACAGCACAGCATTTATTGAGTAAGAGTGTTGTTGCGGAATGAGCGAATTTGCCAATGAAAGACGTATTCATTTGCCTCTACCAACAAGGTCAGAAAGAATCAGAATGATAGCGCAATGCCTGCGTAACTGCGAAAATTACAGGCAAATAACATTGCTTCATCAATGGGTTGGATTGGAGAGTGGCTCTATCCATTGATCGGATAGAGCCTGATTATTGAGCTGATTTTGGTGTTAGAAATTTGGTAAGTGTTTTACGCGACGCTTCACTTCTTCCTGTTTTCCCGCATTAAATGGGCGGGCATCCGGGCTGCCTAAGTAACCACAAACACGGCGAGTCACCGAGACTTTAGTGGAGTCGTGATTACCACATTTAGGGCAGGTAAAGCCCTTACTGGTACAATCAAATTCACCGGTATAACCGCATTCATAACACTCGTCGATCGGTGTATTGGTGCCGTAATACGGTACGCGGCTGTAGCTGTAATCCCAGACGTTTTCCAAGGCTTCCAGATTATGCTGAATGTTCGGATATTCGCCGTAGCAGATAAAACCACCGTTCGCGATTGGCGGATAAGCCATCTCAAAGTTCAATTTGGCGTATGGGTCAACTTTCTTCTCGACATCTAAGTGATAGCTATTGGTGTAATACCCTTTCTCGGTAACACCATCGACCAGACCAAACTCTTTGGTATCGAGGTTACAAAAACGGCTGCACAGGTTTTCACTTGGTGTGCTGTAGAGGCTAAAACCATAGCCAGTTTCTTCTTTCCACTCTTCCACGGCATCACGCAATTTCTGCACAATGGCGACGCCTTTCTGGCGCAGCACTTCATCATCGAACACATGCACTTTGTCGCCAAACAAGGCGTTGATGGTTTCATGCACACCGATGTAGCCCAGTGAAATTGAGGCACGGCCATTTTTAAAGATTTCTGAAACATCGTCATCGGCTTTCAAACGCACACCACAAGCCCCTTCCATATACAGGATCGGCGCTACACGCGCTTTCACGCCATTCAGGCGTTCAATGCGTGCCATCAGCGCTTTTTTACACAGACGCAGGCGGCTATCCAGCAGGTCGTAGAAGTGCGCTTCATCACGCGCTTCCAGTGCAATACGCGGTAAGTTCAGACTTACC
>CAIZDF010000166.1 GCA_903931645.1 uncultured Tolumonas sp. | reverse complement strand
GCTTGGGCCGTCGTAACTACTCAAGGTGATCACGTAGGAACAGTGTCTGACTTAATGGAGACTGGCTCTAAGGATGTATTGGTCGTTCAGGCCAATTTCCAGGATGCCTTTGGTATGAAAGAACGTTTGATTCCATTCATTGATGAGCAAGTGATTAAGCATATTGATATCACAGCTCGTCTGGTTGAAGTCGATTGGGATCCGGGATTCTAAACCCGAAGTTCGTTGTTGTACGGAGGTCGTATGTGGATCGGGGTGATTAGCCTCTTCCCAGACATGTTTCGTGCTATCACGGATTTTGGTGTGACAGGCCGAGCGGTTAAACGAGGTTTACTAGAGATCAATCTTTGGAATCCTCGCGATTTTGCCCATGATAAACATCGCACTGTGGATGATCGCCCTTATGGTGGCGGCCCCGGTATGCTGATGATGGTGCAACCGCTTCGTGATGCAATCCAGGCTGCGAAACAGGCTGCTGGAGATGATGTGAAAGTGATTTATCTTTCACCTCAGGGTAAAAAATTAACACAATCGGGTGTGGCTGAGCTGGCTCAGCACCAGAAGCTGATTTTAGTCGCTGGTCGATACGAAGGTATTGATGAGCGGGTAATTCAGTCAGAGATTGATGAAGAGTGGTCGATTGGTGACTATGTGTTAAGCGGTGGGGAATTACCTGCCATGACCTTAGTAGATGCCGTCTCCCGACTTGTTCCTGGTGTATTGGGCGATATGGCCAGTGCGGAACAAGACTCTTTCACTGATGGTTTGCTTGATTGTCCCCATTATACTCGTCCGGAAAATCTGGATGGTGTGATGGTTCCTGATGTGTTGTTAAGTGGTAATCATGAACATATTCGTCGTTGGCGGTTGAAGCAGTCACTGGGGCGGACATGGCAAAGAAGACCGGAATTACTTAATAACCTAGCTCTGACTGACGAGCAAGCCAAGTTGCTTGCCGAGTATGTTCAGGAGCGAAATGCTGAACAGCAGTAGAGTTTTCAGTTTATTCTAGGTAGGAAATATAATGAGCAACATTATTAAACAACTGGAACAGGAACAATTACGTACCGACATCCCTGCTTTTGCTCAGGGTGATACTGTCCGTGTACAAGTTCGTGTTATCGAAGGTGGTAAAGAGCGTCTGCAGGCGTTTGAAGGTGTGGTTATCGCTAAGCGTAACCGTGGTCTGCATTCTGCTTTCACTGTACGTAAGATTTCTAACGGTGAAGGTGTGGAACGTGTATTCCAGACCCATAGCCCGCTGATTGCGAGCGTAGAACTGAAACGTCGCGGTGATGTGCGTCGTGCGAAACTGTACTACCTGCGTGATCTGTCAGGTAAAGCGGCTCGTATCAAAGAGAAGCTTAACTGATAAAGTAAAAAAGCCTACTTCGGTAGGCTTTTTTATTATCTGCGAATATGGATTATTGCTGAGTGACGCTAATAATGGAGTTTTCGCCACCAAACGGATTACTGCAATAGCCATCTGCCTGTACTTCATTATCAAATTTCTCTGAACCGTCTGGTAGAACAAAACGATATCGATATTGATAACTATCTTTTTGGTTAGTTGGCAGATTGATTGTGGTTTTGAATGCACCGTTTTTTAGTTTCTTCAGTTCCACTGGTTCCCAATCAGCAAACTCACCCACCACATAAACTTGTGAGGCACTCTCGGTTGTGTCTACCTTGACCTCAAACGTTACCTGCACTTCAGGTTTGGTTTTTAAGAATTTCTTTGTAACAGCCATGTCAACTCCTTGAGTCTTAACCGTGAACAACGCCAATAATCTTTATAAATAATAAGATAAAAAATAACCAGTGATATTGTTAGTCGCAGAGCTTTATTCAAGTCCATGAATTCTGTTTAATGTTAGTTTATATCGGGACAGACTTCACAGATGGAACTGATCTTGAAGTAATTTTTGCGTAAACGAGCTACGAAGATAAAAACCACGTGGTCGCGTTTGTATCAATGTGCCATTGCGACCGATTGCTGGGGTAAGTGATTTACCATTCGCCGCCTTAGGACGTAGTTGTAATACTTGCCCATGCCGAGCACTGATCGATTCTACGCCGCCTAATGCGATCAATTCCATGATCTCCTCCCAATCTTGCTGGAGCAATTGTTCTTCATGTACAGAGGGATGCCAGAGCCATGGATTGCCAATCATGCGTGAACCGAGCTCCTGTTGACGATCGCCGAAAATGGGCACCCACAACACTGTTGATAACTTATGATGTACGTTTGATGTAGCCCATGTGATGTGTTGCTGATGTAGAAGTGGGGCGGTGCAAACGAAGGTACTTTCCAGGGGCGTACCATTATGAGTCAGTGGTAATGTTTTGAGTTCAACCCCTAATTCAGGGAAATCTTGTTGCGGTTTACTGCCGGCTGATGCACCGAGCGCCAGCTCAAGCAATTGACCAATCCAGCCTTTTTCCCTGCGCAATGATGACGGTATCGCGACGTTTAGTTTTTCTGCCAGTTCCGCCAAAGTTGTTCCTGCCAACTGCTCTGCAGCATGCACCAGTTCATCAACAGTTTGATACATAATTTTATCTATTGAACGCGACGATAATACAGATCATACCATGTTGTGTATTTCTTCTGATGC
>CAIZDF010000165.1 GCA_903931645.1 uncultured Tolumonas sp. | reverse complement strand
GAGCTGGTCGTTATGCGAATAATTAGACATTTTATGAGCCAAATGCTGAAAATACGAATATCCTTTAATAATCAAATTATCGTTGGTAATCAAAAATGACGCAAATTAAGTTCAAAGAAATCAAATGGTTTCCTGAAGTCGCTGAACATAATTATCCAGCAGCAGAATCTTATCTCAGCCTGATCTACCCTGAGAGTCGAGTTGCAGAAATGATGACCGAGTATAGAAATTCACCTATTGTTCATTTTAAAGCAAAAGACATCTTCAGAGCATCCCGGCTTTCACTATTGGGGGTAAGTAACCTGCATGTTGAGAAAGACAGAAAAAAAATTGATAAAGGAGAGGCGCTTTCCCCCCTCCTGCTATTAAGGGATGAACGAAATGGCGTCGTTGTTATTGCTGATGGCTATCACCGTTTATGTGCCATTTATGAATTTAATGAAGATGTATTAATTAATTGTAAAATTATCTAATCAACGTTATCACCATCTACATATTATTTCTGGTACGTTTATTAACCGACCATAATGTGCCAGATAATATGCTAATAAATATAAATAAATACAGAACAACAAGCATGATATTCACGCCATCTATCCAAATACCGTAAAGAAATCCGGCTAAGGTGCTAAATAAGGCAACCCAGGCAACATAGGTCCATGTTTTGAGATAACCAATAATTGCGGCAGTGATAAGAATACTTTGTAAACTTAATTCAGGATCTGCCATTAGATAAGCCAATAATGGGCCACGATGTATACCTAAACTTAGGAACATTTGAGCAATAGGCACTTCGACCAATGTTGGGAAATACATAAACACACCAAAAATAACGCCGGCTAAGTTACCGGTAAATGTATTTTGCCCCGCGAGTGCTTCTATCCACTCCGGTTTAATCAACTCTCGGATCACGCCGACAAGAAACACTCCAACAACCAACAGTGGAAAAATTTGCTTAACGAACTTCCATGATTTCCACAATAAATCCCGAATTTGATCTTCGCTAAATTTAGTTTTAATAATCCATCCCAATACAAATAAAGATATTAAGACACCTAAGCATTTACCTGTGATGAGGATATCTACACCGTCGGAATGAGGTCTCATACCGATTGCAGCCACCAGCAACGTAGCACTGAGTAAGATCAGCGCAAGAATGTTAGCCACCGGAGCAAAAAACAAAAATGTGATTGCAGGCCCTAACCCAGCACCTTTTTTATAGATACCAGCAAATAAAGGCACGATAGTACAAGAACAAACAGCCAGTACAGAGCCCGCTAATGCGGCCGCAGGATAAGAGATATATTTGGGACGTTCACGGCCAAGAAAACGAGTGATGGTCTCTTTAGGGATCAGCGCCGTCATCGCACCTGCAATATAAAAAGCAGGCAATAAACAAAGTAATACATGTGCTGCCAGATATGACGCCACATTACCCAGCCCGCTGTAAAACAGATGCAGACCCATCGATAATACGTTCTTTTGGAGTTACTACAACATCGCTGCAGCCTTTAACGCAGCTTTTAAAATAAGCTGCTGTGGAATAACGTCATATTCGACTGCATCCAGTTGTAATGTCCGGCAATTGGCATCCCCGCAAGCGGCACAACACTGACTTTCGCCCGCTTTGGCATCAAGCCACTCTTCCAGAGTCTTATTGCCGATCCAGATCCGGTTTGATTCTTCTGGATGAGCTTTAAACTCATTCTCTGACATGGTCTTCGTACGCAAAACCGGCTCAATGCCTAATGGATGCAGTTCCTGCCTTAATATTTCAACCGCATGTACCATTTCCAAATAGGTATTGCCACAGCGATCACAAGTTTCACCATCGGCGGTAACCAGTCGCTGCCAAACAATTGGTAGTACTTTCATCACTCGTTTCTTTCCATCAAAAGAGTTTGGTTATTTTGCAGTAAACCATTTCTGGATTTTCTCTTTTGATGGAACACCACCCGAATGCACTACTTCACCATCAATGACTACGCCAGGTGTTGCCATGACGCCATAACTCATGATGTCACGGATTTCCTCCACCTTTTCTAATTGAATTTCAACACCATTCTCTTTTGCTATCTCATCAATCAGTTTTACGGTGGTTTTACAGTTGGCGCATCCGGTTCCAAGTACTTTGATATTCTTCATTACTGTATCTCCATAATTGCTAATATAAAGATAGACGATAAATGAATATAGCCAGGCTGCTTTCAGCGTTTATGTAATGATGGTAACAATGCTGTAATCACACCCATGAGGGGCAACCAGCCGCATATTTGATAAACAAATTCAATACCATAGTGATCAGCTAACTGCCCCATCAATGCTGCACCAATACCGGCTACACCAAAGGCAAAGCCAAAAAATAGGCCCGAAATCGTCCCAATTCTGCCAGGTACCAATTCTTGCGCGTAAACCAATATCGCTGAAAATGCTGACGCTAAAATAAAACCAATCACGAAAGATAAAATCGATGTCCAAAACAAATCAGCATGCGGTAAAGCTAGCGTAAAGGGCGCAACACCGAGGATGGAAAACCAAATCACTCTTTTGCGTCCGATCTTATCGCCAATAGGGCCACCAAGCACCGTGCCGGCAGCGACAGCAAAAAGAAAGATAAACAGATGATATTGCGCAGCCTGCGCATCTAAACCGAAATGATGCATCAAGTAGAAAGTGTAATAGTTCGTCAGACTCGCCAAATAGAGATATTTCGAGGTGATAAGCAAAAGCAATACGCCCAATGCCAGAGCAATTCTACCGCGGG
>CAIZDF010000164.1 GCA_903931645.1 uncultured Tolumonas sp. | reverse complement strand
GTTGTCTGAACTTTTTGGAAAAACCAAGCGCGGGCTCTATTTTCGTCAATGGTAAAGAAATCCACATGACGCTAGATTCTGATGGGCAATTAAATGTAGTCGATCAGAAAGAGTTACAGTTACTGCGCACCAAACTGACGATGGTTTTCCAGCACTTCAATTTATGGAGCCACATGACGGTTTTAGAAAACGTCATGGCTGCGCCAATGAAGGTCTTGGGCATTAGCAAAGATGAAGCACAAGAACGAGCCATTCGTTATCTGGAAAAAGTAGGCATCGATGAACGCGCACGCGCGAAATATCCAGCACATTTATCGGGTGGCCAGCAACAACGAGTTTCGATTGCCCGTGCACTGGCAATGGAGCCTGAAGTATTGCTGTTTGATGAACCGACTTCAGCACTAGATCCGGAACTGGTGGGTGAAGTGCTTAAAATCATGCAAAAGTTGGCGGAAGAAGGCAAAACCATGGTGGTAGTGACCCACGAAATGGGATTTGCCCGCAACGTTTCAAATCACGTTATTTTTCTTCATCAGGGTAAGATTGAAGAAGAAGGTCATCCCGATGATGTATTGGGAAATCCGAAAAGTGAACGCTTACAACAATTCCTGTCTGGTTCCCTGAAATAAATACCTGCTTCAAAAAATAACCGGGGCTAACCCCGGTTATTTACACTCGTTTATGTGGCTCTGCCATGTCTAGTGGCGAGATCCAAAGATCAAACTCGTCTGCAGTGAGAAAGCCTGATGTGATAGCAGCATCACGCAAACGTAAGCCATCATGATTGGCTCTTTTCGCGATGCTTGCGGCTTTGTCATAACCAATGTGTTTATTGAGGGCTGTAACCAGCATTAAGTTATCAGCCAGATGCTCCTCGATGCGAGGTAAATTGGGTTCAATACCAATTGCACAGTGACAATCAAATGATGCACAGGCATCAGACAGTAAATGAATACTTTCTAACACGTTATGAACCATGACAGGTTTATAAACGTTAAGTTGAAAATTACCCTGACTGCCAGCAAACGCAACTGCCGCATCATTACCAAACACCTGCACACATACCATCGTCAAAGCTTCGCATTGCGTCGGGTTTACTTTACCCGGCATGATCGAAGAGCCAGGTTCATTTTCCGGGATCATCAATTCACCGATCCCACAGCGCGGGCCACTGGCTAACCAACGCACATCGTTGGCTATTTTCATTAGTGCGCCAGCTAAGGTGCGCAATGCGGCCGATGTTTGCACCAAAGCATCATGGGCTGATAAAGCAAAAAATTTATTTTCAGCAGCACGGAAAGGGTAACCAGTTATATTCGCCATATGCGCAGCTGCTCGTTCACCAAATTGCGGATGCGCATTTAGCCCAGTTCCGACAGCGGTACCACCAATAGCTAATTCGAATAATCCGGGTTTACTGGCATGAATACCGTTCAAGGCAAATTCGAGTTGTGCCACCCATGCGCTTATTTCCTGCCCTAAAGTAATGGGAGTCGCATCTTGCAGATGAGTGCGTCCGGTCTTCACAATATGTGCATAAGCGATCGCTTTATCATTCAGTGTGTTTTTAAGATGCTCGATCACCGGAATCAACTGTTGTTCTAATTCTTCGATGACTGCAATATGCATAGCAGTTGGAAAGGTATCGTTAGACGACTGCCCACAGTTGACATGATCATTCGGGTGAATAGGGTTTTTGCTTCCAACCTCACAACCACATATCTCAATGGCCCGATTGGCGATGACCTCATTTGCATTCATATTCGATTGCGTGCCAGATCCGGTTTGAAATACCACCAGAGGGAAATGTTCATCCAGTTTCCCATCCATCACTTCGGTTGCCGCTTGTTCAATGGGATCGGTGATCGTTGCTGGTAAAATACCTAATTCGGTATTCGCTTTTGCCGCGGCCAGTTTCAATATTCCCAATGCTCTGATCATGGGACGTTGCCAGCGGAAACGATCAACGCCTATGGGGAAATGTTCAATAGAACGCTGCGTTTGTGCTCCCCAATATTTTTCTGCCGGAACAGCAATACAACCCATAGAGTCTGTTTCATAACGCACTCTGCTCATAATGAACGTCCTATGCAGTATTCCTGTGTGAACGGTCTACAGGAATGATAATTAAATCTATACTGATATTAGTTCTTATAACCGAGGACTGCCTACCATGGACATTGGATTGCACGATCTTGCTGCATTATTTGGCCAGCTAGGGCTGGAAAATGATGAGCAAAATATTAATCGATTTATTGAATCTCACCAACTCACAGCAGATATTACTTTTCTGGATGCGCCATTTTGGAATTCATCGCAAGTTGAACTATTACAACAAGCGTTTACGGATGATGCGGAATGGGCGGAAGCCGCAGATGCTTTAGCGACTTTATTAACTGCGTCTTGTAAATAAACAGGGAAACACCAAATCTGAAAGCGGGAAATGACACCAATATAAACAATATATTGGTGTCAAAATATGGGTAATATAGTTGCCTGAGATCAGAGCCAACCTTTCTTGCGGAAGAAGAAATAAGTACCAAACGCTGACGCCAACATCATGCCGATAGAAACTAGGTAACCGTATTGCCAATGTAACTCAGGCATTACGTCAAAGTTCATCCCGTACATACTGGCGATCAAGGTAGGTGGTAGGAACACAACCGCGGCAACCGAGAATATTTTGATAACCTTATTCTGTTGCAAGTTGGTAAAGCCCATTGCCACTTCCAGCTGGAAGTTGATCTTATCAAACAAGAACTGTGTGTGAGGCAACAACGATTCGATATCGTGTAACACCTCATCAATAGTTTTCTTTTGTTCTGATAACAGTTGCTGGCGCACTGTACGACGCAGGAAACGCAAAGCGCGACGTGTATCGTGCAAAGCAAGACGGATTTGACTGTTCGTCTCTTCCTGTTCCATCAACTCTTTTAACATTTCATGGATCTGTTCATCGCTCAGCACCAGCTCTGATGTTTCTTCCAAAGTGGTATAACCATCTTCGATCAGATCAGACAAATACTCGACTTTCAGATCCATCAGTTCCAGCAGGATATCCATCGCATTTTCGATCTCTACGCGATCATGACGCATGTAATGACGCAGCAGACGAACAATGCCGATATCTTCTTCACGGAAACTGATCAATAGATTATTACGCAGTGTGAACGACATGTTTACACCGCGAGTTTCACCGCCGATCCGTTGCGGGAACAGAGATAAAATATGCAGGCCATCGGTGTCCCAGTAGAAACGTGCAGAGGCTTCAATTTCATCGAGCTCTTCTTCTTCCGGAACTTCTTCCAGAAAGAGACTACTCAACCATTCACGCTCTTCATCGTCAGGCTTATAGGCATCCAGCCAGATGGTGCTAGCTGGTAATACGTCCTGAGTAGTTAATTGAACAACTTCCAGAATCTTATTACGCAGCATGTAGGCGGTAATCATGAGATCCCCCTTAAAAGGCTAATTTGGGGTAGGCTTTTCTGCGACGCACTATACCTTCCCTTTATTACAAAGTCAGGTCATTTAGCCTTGATTACGGAAAATCTTCCCGTGTTTTCAGGGAATAACAGTAAGTCGCTCCATGCTTTTTAATCTCTCCGGTTGCCCAGATTTATCTTCCACGCACGTCTTAGTTCTCGACGGTGTGGATCAATATTTCGTAGTGTGAATAATGAACAGGGAAGCGGTTCATTGAGCAGTAATGAAGCCATTATTTCTGCAGACCATGGTGCACTGCACAAGCCGCGTGATCCCATTCCTGCCAAGATGAATAAACCTGATGCAGTTTCTGGTAACCAGCCAGACTTCGGCATTTGATCACCTGCGATCTTTAATGCTTCTGCAGAGCGAAAGCCCCCAATTAATGGGAAATGATCACGTGTAACACCTCGAATCGAGGCTCGACCGCTGGTTATCGTGTAATCAGACGCATCTTGTGACGCTGCTTTAGGTAGTGTGCGCAGCATTTTGGTTATGTTTTCATCGTGTTCTGATTGGCGAACATCGCGGCTCATGTCGTTACGAACATAGGTTGCACCAATCACTTGCTGCCCATTAAGCTCAGGAACAATGTAACCATCACCACACACCACATAATTACTTATTGCATCATAGGTAGATGCGTTTAGCGTAGATATTTGACCCCGCATAGGGGTGATCGGAAGTGTAGTTGTCTGTTCAAAATCGAGAACATTCACACCATTTGCCAGCACAACATGAGAAGCTGACCACGTATTTCCCTCTTTATCCTTTAACCGGCAATTTTGATCGTCTTTATTGAGGAATATAATTTCGCAATTCTTATGCTGGGTTAATAACCCCTGTTGTGCTGACAGTTGGAATAGCGCTTTAACTAATTCAGCAGGTAAGACCCAGCCACCATGAGGGAATAATACGCCATCGGTATC
>CAIZDF010000163.1 GCA_903931645.1 uncultured Tolumonas sp. | reverse complement strand
TTCTCAGCCGTTACGGCTACGATTATGGGGGGTCTATGAATAAATCGGAACTTATTGAACAGCTAGCTGTGAAAAGGGATTTGCCGATCAAGCGAGCGGAAGAGCTTGTCAATCTGATTTTCTCTTCAATGGGCGAAGCCATGATACAAGGCGAACGCATTGAAATTCGCGGCCTGGGCAGCTTTGTTATCAAGGAGTATGGGACGTATACCGGGCGCAATCCCAAAACGGGTGAGCCGATCAAGGTAAGCCCCAAAAAACTGCCTTTTTTCAAGGTCGGTAAAGAGCTTAAAGAAATGGTGCTTGGGTAATCTATGCTGCTTCCGGAATCCTTCCGCTAGAGGGATTCCCGAGCAAAACAGCTATGTTGATGCATAAGATGATTCTCAAATTTACTGTCCAACTGCGTAGAAGTGGCTGCCGGTTTGGTGCGTCATTATTTTGGGTGGATAGATAAATTGATTTAACCTAAAAACGGCAGTCCTTTACCGCAAAGGCGTAAAGAACGCAAAGAAATCAGAATCTTATGAAGATAGTGAGTCTAACCAACCAGGTGAAAGGTTTTTTGTAAGATAACCACCTGATTTTACTTCGTGTTCTTTGCGTCTTTGCGGTTCAAATGCTTTTCATAGGTTAAAAGTATGAATTAATCTGCTGCTTATCAACATGTTTTACCTGCTGATATTTCGTAGAGCGGGATGGATATCTTCTTTTCAATTTTCCTCTTCATGGCTGTAAAATAATCAAAAAATTACATGAATTGATGCATCTGCCTCTCTTGTAGCGGTTTGCTGAGGAGGTTGCGTTGCTGTAATAAGGACGTTACAATGAAACATTATTGCGCCGCTATTGATTTTGGGACAAACACCGCCCGTTTACTCATTGCCGCGCGTTCGTCTGCCGGAATAGTTCCGGTCCGTGTCGAGCGTGAGGTTGTGCGTCTTGGCGGTGGTTTTACCGACGAGTACGGATTGTCGGTTGAAGCCCGGCAGCGCGGATTGGTCTGTCTGCATAGATTCTCGGAAATTATATCAGGATATGATGTTAAACATGTTAGTGCTACTGCTACCAGTGCGGTGCGAGACGCCGCCAATGGGAGCGAGTTCGTTGATACTGTTTTTCAGGAAACCGGTATTAAGCTTGTCGTCATTGATGGCGACATGGAAGCGCGTTTGACACTGGACGGTGTTTTATCCGGGCTGGATTCGGAAAACGATTCGCTGGTGGTACTGGATGTTGGTGGGGGAAGTACAGAGTTTACAGTTTCGTCCCATGGATCTCCAATATTTATCAAAAGCATGCCGATCGGTGTCGTGCGACTTACGGAAGGTTTTCGTACGAGTTCAGACATGATTGAGCGGGTACGGTCCGTGATCGATCAGCTTGAAAATGATCTCTCCTTGGCCGGTATCGTTGTTTCAGGAGATTCCGAGCTGGTCGGGACAGCAGGGACCGCGACAACCCTTGCAGCGATCAAGTTGGAGATGGTTGATTACGACTATCGCAAGGTTAATAATTACACCGTGAGCAGGGAAGATATAACCGAAATCTTTCAACGCCTTTCAATACTGAATCCCCAGGAGCGTTTGTCGATTAAAGGGCTTGAAAAAGGGCGCGAAGATTTGATAATTGCCGGTATGGCTATAATTATATCAGTTATGGACAGGTTCGGTTTTAAGCGGCTGAAGGTCAGTGACTTCGGACTTCTGGAAGGACTTGCGCTTTCCGGCAGCAAAATGGTTGAGTAGTAGCTTGAAATATACGTATGTCGGGGGGCGAGATGCTGGATAGGCGTGGTTGTGGAGTACTGTTGCATCCTACATCATTACCGGGGCCGGGAGGTATTGGTTCGCTGGGCAAGGATGCCCGGCGTTTTGTCGATCTTCTGGCGTCAATGGGCATGTCGTATTGGCAGGTGCTGCCGCTCACTCCGCCGGCGTCCGGCAACTCTCCCTATTCTGCTTTTTCAGCTTTTGCGGGCAATCCGCTTCTGATCGATCTTGAGCAGATCACCGTCGATGGCGATCTGCCTGTCATCTGTTACGAAGAGAGTGCGAATGATACTTGTGTCGACTTTGATGCCGTTTCCGATGTGAAAATGAAGCTGTTGGATAAAGCCGGCAGCACTTTTCTAGCGGACGATACCGCGCCATGCAAACAGGAATTCTGGGACTTTTGCAACAGAACCCCCTG
>CAIZDF010000162.1 GCA_903931645.1 uncultured Tolumonas sp. | reverse complement strand
CATGGATGAACTCATTAACCGTTGTGTCGACGCTGTTCCGGCACTGCGCGCCATGGTTGATGCGGCACCAAATGCAAAATTCCGAATTAAAGGGTTAAAACTCGCTCGTTCACCACACCGTTATAGTGGCCGAACTTCCATGCGTGCGGATATCGATGTCAGCGAACCGCAAGCAACGCAAGACAGTGATTCTGCATTTACCTTCTCAATGGAAGGTTACAGCGGGAGTCGTGAAGCTTTCCAGCAAGTGCCTTTTGCATGGGCACCAGGTTGGAACTCACCTTCTGCCTGGAATAAATTCCAAGATGAAGTCGGTGGTCACTTACGGGCTGGTGATCCAGGCACCCATCTGTTTGATAGCGGGCTTTCTGCGATCGGCGCCTATAGTACCAACATCCCCGCTGCCTACGTTCCAACCAGTGCACCACAGGCAGTTGCTTACTGGCAATTATTCGGTAGTGATGAACTGACACAACGTTCTGATGTTATTCAGAAACGTATGTCTGCACCAACGTTATATCTCAGTGAAGATGATGCAGCACGTCTGCAATTAAAAGATGGTTGCCAGGTCAGCTTCATCTGGGATAGCCAGCGTTTTGAGCTGCCGCTGAAAGTTAGTCACCACTTAGCTGATGGTCTGGTGGGTCTGCCACTGGGTATCGCGCCATTCACTCCAGCCATGCTGGCAACAACGATTGAATCATTGCAGGAGGTCAGAACATGACAATATCTGCAGAGTTTCTCGATCTGCTTATTGCAGTTGGAAAAGCCCTGATAGTGCTGCTGGTGGTGGTCGGTTTAGGCTCATTTATGAGTTTCATCGAACGCCGCTTGCTTGGCCTTTGGCAAGATCGTTATGGCCCAAACCGGGTTGGCCCATTTGGTATATTCCAGCTCGTTGCCGACATGATCAAAATGTTCTTCAAAGAGGATTGGATCCCGCCATTTGCTGACCGTTTGATCTTTGTTCTGGCGCCTATGATTGCGTTCTGTTCATTCCTGATCGCCTTTGCGGTTGTGCCGGTCACACCGACTTGGGGTGTTGCGGATCTCAATATCGGCATCTTGTTTTTCTTTTGCATGGCAGGTCTGGCTGTGTATGCGGTGCTGTTTGCTGGTTGGTCGAGTAATAACAAATACTCACTGCTCGGTAGTCTGCGTGCCTCAGCACAAACACTGAGTTATGAAGTGTTTCTGGGACTATCGCTGATGGGGATCGTCGCGCAAACCGGTTCGTTCAACATGCGCGATATCGTCGAAGCGCAGAGTCATGTTTGGAATATCATTCCGCAATTCTTTGGTTTTGTGACCTTCGCATTTGCAGGAGTCGCCGTAACCCACCGCCATCCATTTGACCAACCGGAAGCAGAACAAGAATTGGCTGATGGTTATCACATCGAATATGCCGGGATGAAATGGGGTTTGTTCTTCGTAGGTGAATATATCGGCATTGTGCTGATTTCTGCCCTGCTCGTAACCCTGTTTTTCGGCGGTTGGCATGGCCCATGGTTACCACCTATCGTTTGGTTTGCCCTGAAAACCGGCTTCTTCATGATGTTGTTTATTTTGTTGAGAGCATCGTTACCACGCCCTCGTTATGATCAGGTGATGTCATTTGGCTGGAAAGTTTGCCTGCCGATGACGCTACTCAATCTGTTGGTAACAGGTGCCATGGTGTTGTTGGCGCAGTGAGGAAAAGACCGTGAAAATAAAACATATAGTAAATGGTGTCGGAACTCAGCTACGCAGTCTGGCAATGGTGTTCTCACATGCCTTCCGCCCGCGTGACACGCTCTGTTATCCCGAGGAAAAGGTACCTTTAGCGCCAAGATATCGTGGCCGTATTGTGCTGACCCGCGATCCTGACGGGGATGAACGTTGCGTGGCCTGTAACTTGTGTGCAGTCGCCTGCCCAGTCAGTTGTATTTCATTACAGAAAGCCGAACGGGTTGACGGACGCTGGTACCCGGAGTTTTTCCGTATCAACTTCTCGCGCTGCATCTTTTGTGGCCTCTGTGAAGAAGCGTGCCCAACCACGGCGATTCAGCTTACCCCTGATTTTGAAATGGGCGAATTCCGTCGTCAGGATATGGTGTATGAAAAAGAAGATTTGTTGATCAGCGGCCCCGGTAAATATCCGGATTATAACTTCTACCGTGTCAGTGGTATGGCAATTGATGGCAAGCCGAAAGGTAGTGCCCAGAAAGAAGCTGCACCCATTGATGTGAAGAGCATTCTGCCTTAAGGAGCCGCTTGATATGGAACTCGCGTTTTATGGATCGTCGGTAGTCGCCATATTGGCTACCCTCGGGGTCATCACCGGAACCAATCCGATGCATGCCCTGTTATATCTGATCGTGTCGCTGATTGCGGTCGGCATGATTTTCTTCAGCCTCGGTGCCAGTTTTGTTGGTGCTATGCAGATCATCGTCTATGCCGGTGCCATCATGGTGCTGTTTGTGTTCGTGGTGATGATGCTGAACTTAGGCACCGCGCAAGAACAAGAGCGGCAATGGATGAAACCCATGACCTGGGTTGGCCCTCTGCTGTTAAGTGCTGGCCAAATGGCCGTGTTTTACGTGGCATTACATGGTATTGAAGGGACCATCACTGGTGAGCCGATTACCGCTAAACAGGTTGGTATTGGTTTATATGGCCCGTATGTACTGGCTGTAGAACTTGCTTCCTTATTACTGCTGGCAGGTCTAGTAGCCGCTTACCATCTGGGTCGCGAAACCCGCCGCGGTGACATTATTTCCACCCGCAACGAGGAGGATGACGCATGAATGGCAGTCCCTTTGAACATGGACTGATCGTCGCAGCCATCCTGTTTTCGCTCGGTTTATGCGGTTTGTTACTCCGTCGCAATCTGCTGTTTATTCTGATGAGCATCGAAGTATTGATGAACGCCTCTGCGGTGGCTTTTGTGGTCGCAGGTAGTCGTTACGGTCAGGTAGACGGCCAAATCATGTACATTCTGGTGATCAGCCTCGCGGCCGCCGAAGCCAGTATTGGCTTGGCGCTGTTGATGAGAATGTACCGTCGTCACCACACGCTGAATGTCGATGCGGTTAAGGAGATGCGCGGATGAATCTGTTATTCCTGACTTGTCTGTTCCCGTTTGTCGGTTTTCTGATCCTCGCATTTTCTGCAGGTCGCCTGAGTGAAAATCGTGCGGCGTTGGTGGGTGTCGGCAGTATCGGGCTTTCCGCACTGACCACCCTCGTTGTCGGCATGCAATTTCTACAACAAGCGACTGCAGGCGCGATTTACAACCAGACGCTGTGGCAATGGATCAACACCGCCACCCTGAAAGTAGGCTTAGTGCTGCATCTCGATGGTCTGTCACTGACCATGTTAGGTGTGGTTACCGGCGTTGGTTTCCTGATCCACCTGTTTGCTTCGTGGTATATGCGCGGTGAAGAGGGTTACTCACGCTTCTTTGCTTACACCAATCTGTTCATCACCAGCATGCTATTTTTGGTGCTGGCCGATAACCTGATGTTTGTCTATCTCGGCTGGGAAGGTGTAGGTCTGTGCAGTTACTTGCTGATCGGCTTTTACTATAAAGATCGCAATAACATTGCCGCAGCGATGAAAGCGTTTATCGTCACCCGCGTCGGTGACGTGTTCCTCGCGATTGGTTTGTTTGTGCTTTATCGTGAATTAGGCACCCTGAACATTGCTGATATTCTGGTGTTAGCCCCCCAGAAACTGACCGCAGGCGACCCAATAATCGAGTTCGCCACACTGATGTTATTGGGCGGTGCCGTGGGCAAATCAGCTCAGTTGCCGTTACAAACTTGGTTGGCGGATGCGATGGCAGGCCCAACACCAGTTTCTGCACTGATCCACGCAGCGACCATGGTGACAGCAGGTGTCTATCTGATTGCTCGTACACATGGCT
>CAIZDF010000161.1 GCA_903931645.1 uncultured Tolumonas sp. | reverse complement strand
CTTCCCACAACTCTGCGGGTTGCACGACTGGCATTGAAATTTCAATTGCACCGGCTTTATTCATCTCATCACGTACAATGGCTTCAACTTTATGCAATACACGCAAACCGGTCGGTAACCAGGTATACAGGCCAGAAGCCAGTTTACGGATCATCCCGGCGCGCAGCATCAGCTGGTGGCTGATCACTTCCGCATCATTCGGTGTTTCTTTGAGCGTGGAAAGCAAATATTGGCTGGTACGCATGTTGGATCCTTCGTTTATTGAGCATTAGCCCGGCATCATCGCCGGTTATATTCGGAATTTGGGGCAAAATTCTAGCAGGCGGGAGGAATACACCCCAAGGGAAAAATCAACAATGTGCAGAAAAGCATAGCGATCCGCCGTAAAAATGACTTTTATGATATGCTGAAAACAATGACAGAAGGGGAGAAGTTAAGCTATGCGCTATCAGGTCGATACCCACGCTCATACCCTGGCCAGCACGCACGCCTACAGTACTATTCATGATTATATTGCCGAAGCTAAACGTAAAGGCATCATCATTTTTGCGATCACCGACCACGGCCCTGAGATGGCCGATGCACCGCATGCGTGGCATTTTATCAATCAACGCGTCATTCCCCGCATCGTTGATGGTGTTGCCATCCTGCGTGGCATCGAGGCCAACATCAAAGATGAATTTGGCAATATTGATTGTAATGAAAAAATGCTGGGCGAATTAGATATTATTCTGGCCGGTTTTCATGAACAGGTTTTTGCGCCGAAAGATCGTGATACCAATACCCGCGCTATGATCAATGCGATGAAAAATGGGCTGGTACACATTATTACCCATCCGGGTAATCCGCGTTTTCCGGTTGATATCCATGCCATTGCTGAAGCTGCTGCTAAATATAATGTCGCGCTGGAAATCAACAACTCTTCGTTCTTACATTCCCGAGTCGGTAGTGATGTAAACTGTACGGCGATTGCTAAAGCGGTTCGTGATGCAGGTGGCTGGGTGAGTTTAGGTTCTGATTCACACGTGGCTTTTAGCTTGGGCGAGTTAGATAAAAGTCTGGAAATATTAGACAGTGTCGGTTTTCCGGCAGAACGCGTGTTGAACCAAAGTCCGCGTGTATTACTCGATTTTCTTGAGTCACATGGCAAACCGCCTATTCCAGAGTTCGCCGAGTTATAGTAAAGCGAAAATGGAGCCATATTTATGACTCCATTTTTTATTTGATTATTTTGTTTGCTGCTTCATTTCTTCAGCTTGTTTATCGGCGGCCTGCTGCAGTGTTTGCTCCACTTTTTTCGCATCTTCCAGTGGCTTCAGCTGATCTTTCAATATCGTATCTTGCGTGTTCGGTTTGGCTGCTGGTGGTGCATCATGACCTGCATCGCATCCGGTCGATAAAAACAATAATATCGATAATACAAAGCTCATATACCATGCGGCATGCATCATGGTTTTTCTCCCTATTCGATATCGGTGATAGCGCAGATAACGGCGACACCGTGCTGAACTTGCCAGTTGATATTAAATGTCAGTAATCGGACGCCGTATATTTTATCGTCATTATCTTGCTTGCGGTAGGCAGGGCGAGGATCTTGGCCTATCACTTGCTGTAAAAATTCACGGAAGCCAGGGTGAGTACGCGCAATTTTCTGACAACGAATTTCAACGTCAGAGGTAAATTCCACTGGCATTGTTACGGGGGCGTCAGGAGCAAAGCCACCTCGTGCGCTAGGAATATTATCAACAAATGGCAGATAGGGTTTGATGTCCACGATCGGCGTGCCATTGACTAAATCGACTCCGCCTAATTCCAGCCATACCCGATTCCCTTGCTGCCGGATCGCTTTCAGTTCCACCACCGATAATCCTACTGGATTGGGGCGAAAAGGGCTGCGTGATGCGAAAACTCCAACGCGCTGATTACCACCTAAACGGGGAGGGCGCACAGTTGGGTGCCATTCATCGGTACCATTTTGATGGAACAGGAACATCAGCCACAAATGACTGAACTCTTCGAGCCCTCGTACACAATGCGGATTATTATACGGCGGTAATAATTCCAACTGCGCATTAATGGCGGTGACTAGCCCTGGTTGCCGAGGGACAGCAAACTTTTCCTGATAAGGGGAACGGATCACGCCAATAGTTGACAGGCTGAATGGTGTATTAGTCGGGCTCTCAGACATCATTATTCGCTGTCTTTAACCTTATAGGCTTGGCCATAACATACCATGCTTGATACACATTCAGTTGTTGCTGGCATGTTGATACATTTGCCAAACACCACGGCATTACCGCCTTTATCGGCCACTTTCCGGCGAGCATCTGTTTGTGCATCAATCATATTAGGCGGTGCTTGGGTGCTTTTGCTCTGGCAGGATTCACCTTCCACTGTACCAATCGAAGTTGTATCGGCATCTAGGATCTGCGCTTTATCCAGAACATTCACCGAACCGGGTTTGAAGTATTCAGTAAAGTTTTCTTTATCCAGATTGGTATGTACCTGAAACAGACTACATCCACTTAACATGGTCATCAGCAGTGCAACAAACGGCAGACTTTTCATCAATTCAGCCTCTCATTAATAAGAAATAGCATTATAGAGAGGCTGATCGAGAGATTCGATAGATATCAGTTATTCATCGTTCAGATGATGAAACAATTGCTGATAATAACGATCTTGACGCAACAACTCATCGTGGGTAGCCGTAATTCGGAAGCGGCCATTTTCCAGCAACGCAATCCGGTCCATTTGTTCCAGACCGGTCAGTCGGTGGGTGATCATCAACACAGATTTACCAATGCTGTGTTGTATGACGAGTTGCATAATACGCTGTTCTGTTGCCGGATCTAATCCTTCGGTCACTTCATCGAGTAATAACAACGGTGCATCGTGTAACAATGCCCGCGCTAATGACAACCGGCGTTGCTCACCACCCGATAACGCCCGCCCGCCTTCACCCAGCCATTGGCGTAAACTTTCTTTTAGATTGGCGCCATCTAATAAACCATCCAGTTCTACTTTGGTTAAGACGGCCAGCAGGTCGGCATCAGTGGCAGAAGGTTTGGCTAAGCGTAAATTATCGGCCAGTGTGGCACTAAATATATGCACGCGCTGGCTGACGACAGACATCGATGCTCTTAATGCTTCATCACTGAAATCAGCAAGAAAACGGTTATCCAGCAAAATGTTACCTTGTGTCGCTTGCCATTCCCGCGTCAATAAACCCAATAAGGTTGATTTTCCACAACCAGTTGGCCCGAGAATCGCTACTTTTTCACCCGCATTTAGTTGTAATGAAAGTTCACTCAATACACTTGAGGGCTGATCGGGGTAGGTAAATGTCAGTCCTTGAATGGTTAGTGTTCCGCTACTGGCTGGGGTTTCATCTAAACCAAAGTGCGTTGCAGGTGTTGATTCCATGATCTGGTTTAGGCGTCTTGCCGCGGTAAGCGTAGACGATAAATATTGGAAGGCACCGGCTAAAGGTTGTAATGCTTCAAAAGAAGCCAATGCAAAAAAGGCCATCAATGCGGTTAATGGGTCAGCTTGTGTTTGGTTACCCACACCGGCGGCAGAGAACCACAACATCGCGCACAACACTATACTCAGCAGCCCCATCATCAAAGCGCTGGCAAAACCGTTAATACTGGTCATGCGACGTTGTGCATTAAGCAGCGATTGTTCTTCACGTTCAATCGATTGGCGGTAATGTTCGTCGGCGGCAAACAGCAACAAATCGGCCTGATTAGCCAGATAAGTGGTACAGGCTTCGCGTAAATGACTTTGACT
>CAIZDF010000160.1 GCA_903931645.1 uncultured Tolumonas sp. | reverse complement strand
CTGTTCTGGTTCATGCAAGGCCATTTTTCCACCGGGAAAGTAGTCGTTTTGCACATCAATAATCAACAGCGCACTCTTGTTCATGTTTTTCTCCATAGGTTGGCAATGAAACTAGATTAAGCCGTGGCACTGTTTTACGCTGTTGGCGTAAATGACATTTTTAGGGTGTAAAACGACAAATGACTGCGAGTTTACGGATTGCTATCGTGGCGTATGAACAGGTACTGCCTTCGGCTTTGTATGGGCTGGGTGAGGTGTTTACTGCCGTCGAGCGCTTCCGTTCGCATGAGGATACGGTGCCTACGGTGGAGTGGCGTTATCTGTTAGCAGGACACGACGCTCGGATGTCATCGTTACCATGCTGGCAAGCCGACGAGCGCGTGGATGTGGTGATATTACCGCCGTGCTGCGCCGGTCAGACACCTGCGTGTCCTGATTGGTTAGCCGCATGGTTACACCAGCAACATCAGCAAGGTGCCGTATTAGCATCGGCTTGTGTGGGGGCGTGCGTGTTAGCACAAACGGGGTTGTTAGACGGCCGTATTGTGACGACTCATTGGTTATTGGAAGAGACTTTTCGCCAGCAGTTCCCGAATGTCCGTTTAAATTTAGATGCGGTTGTCATCGAAGAGGCCGATCTGATCACGGCGGGCGGCATTATGGCCTGGCTCGATTTGGCGCTGCGGATTGTACGGCGTTATTACGGTGCAACATTAGTGGCACAACTGAGTAAATACCTGTTGTGGGATAGTGGTGAACGGGAGCAGCGTTATTACCGCCGTTTTCAGCCACCGAAACAGCATGGTGATGGGGCGATCCTCAATCTACAGCTGTGGTTGGAAGGGCATTTCCAGAGCACTTGCCCGTTATCACAGCTGGCTGGGCTGGCGGCGATGAGCCCGCGCACCTTACAGCGGCGTTTTCTGGCGGCGACCCAACTGACCATCAGCAGTTATGTTCAGCATTTGCGGCTGGAGAAAGCGCGGGAACTACTGGAAACCACGGTTTTACCGGTAGAACAAATTATCTGGCAGATTGGTTACGATGATAGAGCGTCGTTTAATAAGCTGTTTAAGACGCAGATCGGTTTATCGCCTAAGGCTTACCGACAGCGTTTTGGTGGATAAAAAAATCCCTCGCAAGCGAGGGATTTGAGGTAATAATGGCACTTAACGCGGTGCGAGGAACAGTTTGTAGGTTTCATCGTCGCTGACATCGCGCGATGGATAACCCAGTTCCTGCAAGTGGCGGTTAAATGCCGGCATATCATCTTCACCCAGCTCAAAACCACACAACACGTAGCCGTAATCCGCACCGTGGTGGCGATAGTGGAACAGAGTAATGTTCCACAATGTACCCAGTGTTTCCAGAAAACGCAGCAGTGCGCCGGGTTGTTCCGGGAACTCAAAGCTGAACAGGCGTTCCTGCACGGCTTTGCACGGACGACCACCGACCATGTAACGCACATGATTTTTTGCCAGGCTGTTATCGGTAATATTCAGCACCGAATAACCCGATTTCTGCAGCTCGGCGACTACCTGAAGCAGTTCTTCAGTGCCGTTGCTCAGACGCACAGAAACGAAAATCGTCGCTTCTTTGTCTTCCGAATAACGGTAGTTGAACTCAGTGACCATGCGTTTGCCGAGGATATGGCAGAACTCCAGAAATGCGCCTTTGCGCTCTGGAATGGTGACTGCCAGCACGCCTTCGCGTTTTTCACCCAGCTCGCAACGCTCAGACACGTAGCGCAGACTGTGGAAGTTGACGTTGGCGCCGGACAAAATCGCTGCCATGCGCGCGCCTTTTATCTGTGTCTGTTCAACGTATTTTTTTAAACCAGCCAGCGACAGCGCGCCGGAAGGTTCCGCCACCGCGCGGGTGTCATCGAAAATATCTTTCAGCGCGGCACAGATCTCATCGTTGGTCACGGTGATCACGTCATCCAGATATTCGCGACAGACGCGGAAGGTTTCATCGCCAGCGCGTTTTACTGCTACACCATCGGCAAACAGCGACACGCGCGGTAGATTCACCGGTTCACCGGCTTCCAGTGCCGCTTTCATTGACGCGGAGCCTTCAGCTTCGACACCGATCACTTTGATGTTCGGCAGCAGTTGTTTGATATAGACCGCCACACCGGCTGCCAGACCGCCGCCACCCACCTGCACAAACACATGTGTCAGACGGGTATCTTGTTCCAGCAGTTCACGGCCAATGGTGCCTTGCCCGGCGATGACATCAACATCATCATACGGCGGGATCAGGGTGTAGCCGTGCACCTCAGCCAGACGACGGCTTTCGGCATACGCTTCATCGAAGCTGTTACCGAACAACACTACGTTACCGCCCATACGACGCACGGCATCAATTTTGATGTCCGGCGTGGTGGTTGGCATCACAATGATGGCCGGAATTTTCAGCTTCGCGCCGGATAGCGCCACGCCTTGGGCATGATTCCCCGCCGAGGCGGCAATGATGCCTTTCGCGCGCTGTTCTTCACTCAAACCGGCGATTTTATTATACGCACCGCGCAGTTTGAACGAGTGTACGGGCTGCAGATCTTCGCGCTTGAGCGCCACATGGTTGCCCAAACGATCGGAGATCTTTTTCAGCGTCTGTAACGGGGTGACTTTCGCCACCTCGTAGACCGGCGACAGCAGGATCTTGCGAAGATAATCGCTGGCCTGCGGTTGTGTGTCGCTCATACTTATTCTCCCAGTTTGCTGCGATCGCGCACGGCACCTTTGTCAGCACTGGTCGCCAGATTCGCGTAAGCACGCAGTGCAAAGGAGACAAAACGGTCACGGTTAACCGGCTTCCATGCGGCTTTGCCTTTGGCTTCCATCGCGGCACGACGGGTTGCCAGCTCAGCATCGCTGATTTTGATATCAATGGTGCGAGATGGGATGTTGATGCTGATCAGATCGCCGTTTTCAATCAGGCCGATGTTACCGCCAGCCGCTGCTTCCGGTGAGACGTGACCGATAGACAGACCTGACGAACCGCCAGAGAAACGGCCATCGGTGATCAGAGCACACACTTTACCTAAGCCCATGGATTTCAGATAAGAGGTTGGATACAGCATTTCCTGCATCCCAGGGCCGCCTTTCGGGCCTTCGTAACGCACGATCACCACATCACCGGCTTTTACGGTGCCACCCAAAATACCGGCTACCGCGTCGTCCTGGCTTTCGAATACCACGGCTGGGCCTTCGAATGTCAGAATGGATTCATCAACGCCAGCCGTTTTTACGATACAGCCGTCAATCGCCAGATTACCGGCCAGCACGGCTAAACCGCCATCTTGGCTATAGGCATTTTCTTTGGTGCGGATACAACCTTCTTTGCGATCGACATCCAGTGACGGCCAGCGGCAATCCTGACTAAATGCGACGGTGGTTGGAATGCCTGCCGGACCGGCGCTGTAGAATTTTTTCACGTCGTCAGATGGGTTCAGCGCCACGTCATATTGTTCAATCAGCTCAGCTAATGACAGGCCCAGCACGTTACGCACGTCGGTGTGCAGCAGACCAGCGCGGCTCAGCTCACCCAAAATGGCGACGATACCGCCGGCGCGGTGCACGTCTTCCATGTGGTATTTCTGGGTGGATGGGGCGACTTTACACAGCTGTGGCACGCGGCGAGACATACGGTCGATGTCGGCCATGGTGAAATCAACATCACCTTCTTGGGCAATGGCTAACAGGTGCAATACGGTGTTGGTGGAACCGCCCATGGCGATATCCAGCGCGATGGCATTTTCAAACGCGTCTTTGGTGGCAATGCCACGTGGCAGTGCCGTCACATCGTCTTGTTCGTAATAGCGTTTTGCCAGCTCAACGATACGATGACCGGCACTTTTGAACAGCTGTTCACGATCCGCGTGGGTCGCCAGCAGCGAACCATTACCTGGTTGCGACAGACCCAGTGCTTCGGTCAGACAGTTCATGGAGTTGGCGGTAAACATACCGGAACAAGAGCCGCAAGTCGGGCAAGCGCTACGCTCAACGGCGGCGGTGTCTTCATCACTAACAGTTGGGTCAGCCGCCATGATCATGGCATCGACCAGATCCAGCTTGATGATTTTGTCTGACAGTTTGGTTTTACCTGCTTCCATCGGGCCGCCAGAAACGAAAATCACCGGAATGTTCAAGCGCATCGCGGCCATCAGCATACCTGGGGTGATTTTGTCGCAGTTGGAGATACAGACCATCGCATCGGCACAGTGCGCGTTGACCATGTATTCCACCGAGTCAGCGATCAATTCGCGCGATGGCAGCGAATAGAGCATGCCGCCGTGACCCATGGCGATACCGTCATCTACTGCAATGGTGTTGAACTCTTTCGCCACGCCGCCTGCCGCTTCGATTTCACGCGCGACCAATTGACCCAGATCTTTCAGGTGCACATGGCCAGGTACGAACTGGGTGAACGAGTTAACTACGGCAATGATTGGTTTGTCGAAATCACCGTCTTTCATACCGGTGGCACGCCACAGTGCACGGGCACCGGCCATATTGCGACCTTGGGTAGTCGTTGCGGAACGTAACTTAGGCATTGTTGTCTCCTTAATGGAAGCTGCCTGCCGTCTTCATCGGTCTTATTGGCAACTTCACGATTATGTATTCGAATGTATTCGGCTATTTTGCAAAACAAGACAGTCTGCAAAACAAGAAGGCGCCAGTTATGCGCCTTCTGTTACTTCATTTATTTGCTGATCGGAGTCAACCAGCCCCATTTATCTTCGGTCTCGCCATTGAACAGGCCAAAGAAGGCTTTTTGGATCTCTTCGGTGATTGGGCCACGACGACCTTCACCGATCTGCATACGATCGACAGAGCTTACTGGTGTGATTTCTGCGGCAGTGCCACACATGAAAATTTCATCCGCCAGATACAGCGCTTCACGTTGCAGTGACTCTTCGCGGATGGTGTAACCCAATTCACGCGCCAGCGTCATGATGCTGTCACGGGTGATGCCTGGCAGAATGCCGGAGGTCGTTGGCGAGGTGTACATGACGCCATTTTTGATGATGAACAGGTTTTCGCCTGAACCTTCAGAGATATAACCATTCACGTCCAGCGCGATGCCTTCCACATAACCGTTACGACGTGCTTCACGTGCAATCAGTTGGGATGACAGGTAGTTACCACCGGCTTTGGCACCAGTTGGAATGGTGTTTGGTGCAAGACGGCTCCATGAAGAGACCATGACATCGACACCATTCGCCAGCGCGTCGTCACCCAGATAAGCACCCCAAGGCAGTGCGCCGATCATCACTTCGACTTTGTCGCTTTTTGGCAACACGCCGAGGCCCACATTACCGATGAAGGCCAGCGGGCGGAGGTAGGCGCTCTTCATGTCGTTTTTGGTCACGATGTCACAGCAGGCTTGTTCAATAGCGGCTTTGTCGAATGGCATTTCCATCCAATAGATTTTGGCGGAATCAAACAGGCGCTGAATGTGCTCTTTCAGACGGAAAATCGCGGTGCCATTCGGTGTGTCATAGGCACGGATGCCTTCAAACACAGAAGAACCATAATGCAGGGCATGCGTCATCACGTGAACCTGAGCGCGATCCCATTCCACCATTTCGCCATTGAACCAAATGTATTTTGTAGTCTGTGACATGCTTATATTTCCTTATGCTCTGATCTTTAAGGCAGATTGTTCAGATTGATCCAGTGCTTCCACGTGAAACACATCGATCAGTTTGTTCAGTTGGCTCTGCAGCAGCTGGATCGGGCGTTCACTCTCCACGGTCACGGCAATACGCAGGGAACTGCTATCGGGTACGGTTTCCATATTTAACTGACACAGAGCAAAGCCACGGTGACGCACCACGCGCAGCACACGCTCCAGCACTTCAGGGCGGGAACCGGTGATCAAATTCAGCTGATGTTGCTTCATGGTTTGCTCTCCATCATATCCTGATTGGCGGCACCTGGCGGAACCAGAGGCCAAACATTTTCTTCTGCTGAAATCGAAACATGCAGCAGGTAAGCGCCTTCGCTGGCCAGCATTCTGGCAATCGCAGCGGGGACTTCGTTTTTGCAGGTGATGGTTTCGCCTGCGATATCAAAGGCGGAAGCCAGACGCACAAAATCGGGGTTGTCTGACAGGATGGTTTCACTGAAACGGGCGTCGAAAAACAGCTCCTGCCACTGACGCACCATACCCAGACGCTGGTTATCCAATAACACCATTTTTACCGGTAGTTTGGCGCGGCGCAGCGTGCCCAGTTCCTGTACATTCATCATAAAGGAACCGTCACCACTGACCAAGACTACTTCGTCGTTCGGGCGCGCCATTTTAGCACCAACTGCCGCAGGTAAGCCAAAGCCCATGGTGCCTAAACCGGAGCTGGAAATGTGATTGCGCGGGCTATTGAACTGCATGTGTTGCGCAACCCACATCTGATGCTGGCCGACGTCACAACACACCACGCTGTTTTCTGGCAGCGTATCACTTAACTGTTTGAGCAGCAGTGGCGCATAAATGTGTTCACCCGGGTGGTCATAACGCCATGGGAAATCATTTTTCATCGCCACACAGTGTTCACGCCAGCTCGCGATGTTCATCGTCATCGCCAGTTGTGGCAGCAAGCTACGCATATCACCGTGCAGACCGACGTGTGCACTGCGCAGTTTGCCCACCTCTGCGGCATCCACATCCAGATGAATAATCTTAGCATGCGGTGCAAAGGCAGCCAGTTTGCCGGTCACCCGATCATCAAAACGCGCACCGGCAACCACCAATAGATCGGCTTCCTGCACTACTAAGTTCGCGGCCTTAGTGCCGTGCATGCCCAGCATGCCCAAGAACTGCGGGCAGTTTGGGTCAAGTGAGCCAATGCCTTTCAGCGTGGTTACCGATGGCATGGTGCTGATTGCAGCAAAGTCGCGCAGTTCGGCGACCGCGTCAGCCGCAATCACGCCACCACCGACATACAGCACCGGTTTTTTCGCTTCGCTCAACAGCTTACGGGCGGCTGCGATGGCGTCTTGTTCGTCATTTTCATATTGTTCGGCCACGAGCTCGATCAGGGTGTCGAGTTCGGCTTTCGCCAGCTGAATGTCTTTCGGTATATCAACCAACACCGGGCCAGGGCGACCAGAACGGGCAATACGGAAGGCATCGGCCACCACCTGACCCAGTTCATCGACTGATTGCACCATGAACGAGTGTTTGGTGCAGGCCAGAGACAGGCCCAGCACGTCCACTTCCTGAAATGCGTCAGTGCCGATCAGCGGCGAGGCGACCTGACCGGTCAGCGCGACCACCGGCACCGAGTCGAGCAGTGCATCGGCTAGGCCGGTGATCAGGTTGGTGGCTCCCGGGCCGGAGGTGGCGATACAGACGCCGACTTTACCGGTCGAGCGTGCGTAACCGATAGCGGCCATCGCCGCGCCTTGTTCATGACGACATAACAGGTGAGGAATACCCCCATCGTACAGTGCGTCGTACACTGGCATGATCGCGCCACCCGGATAACCAAAAACCTGGGTAACACCCTGCTGGTGTAATGCTTTGACTAAGTACTGGGCCCCGTTCATTTCCTTGTCCCTTTTTTTGACTGCAAAAATGGCTTAAAAAAAAACCCCCGAGTGGTGTGCTCGGGGGTTTGTGAGTCTTTCCGTCCTGATTAGCGAGTAGCTAATCGCGCCCCGAGCGGTGGAATAATCACCACCACGACCAGGATCACAATAATGCTAATCAGAGACTGAATCTTGCTCATAAAATTCAAAAAATCCGGTTTGTTCCGCAAAAACATGCGGGCGTGACACAGAATTAGCATATTCCTGTGCGTAAACACAATCAGTTTTTTACTACGGGCTGATTATTTCTTAAACAGCCTTAGTTTTTTTATGGTTCTATCGACTATGTTTTTAGTTATTGGTTAGCATAACTAACTATCTATCTGTGACTTAACTAAAAAACATTTTGTGAAATCCATTTTTTTTGGCGAGATGAACCAATCTAGCCGCGATGCCTGATTTCAGCCTTAGGGCGTGCTATTTTCAAATTTCAGTATTAATTAAGTTTCGTTGATTATGCTCAGTACACAGGAACAAAACTCCGGAGGCGGGCATGCAGATCAGAACGATATTGGTGGCAATGATGGTAGTAGTAACGGGTATGGTTAATGCGGCTGAACCGGTGCAAGGCAATGGGGTCTCTGCACCCCCTAAAGTATTCGGTTGGGTTGAAAAAGCCTTGTTGCTGCCAGGCGCATTACCACTGAATGTAAAAATGGATACCGGTGCCTTAACCTCGTCACTCGATGCCCGCGATCTGGAACGTTTCCGCAAAGACGGCCGTGACTGGGTACGTTTTGTCGTCGAAGTGCAGGACGACCATGATCAGCAGCACAGCATGAGTTATGAACGTGAAGTACAACGCGATGTATTGCTGCGCGGTGCGGGTGGCACTGATCATCGTCCGGCAGTATTAATGCAAATTTGTATCGGCGATCAGGTGTATGAAGAGCAATTCACCTTACGCGATCGCGGTGATATGAAATACCCGGTCTTGATTGGTCGCCGCACCATAGAGCATCTGGGGTTGATTGATGTGAAACAGCAGTACACGGTGGAACCGAAGTGCCCTGCGTAACGACAATCCAGAGTCGTATCTACGGGCTCTGGGTATAAATCGGCTGGATCTCTGTTTTTCCCCGTGGGTGGATCTTCGCCCGTTATCATTGGTCTTTTACTGTAAAGCCTCACTCGCATTTCTGAGGCTTTATCATGCCACCACCACTGACTATTTTGCCTATTACTGCTGAACACGACACCCAATGGCTGCCGTTATGGTTGGGCTATCAACGTTTTTATCAGACCAACATTCCGGATGAGACGATACAAATTACCTGGCAGCGTTTGCTCGACCCGCAAGAGCCGATGCAGGCCGCGCTCGCGTGGTTAGATGGTGTTGCAGTGGGGATAGTGCATTTTATTGCGCATCGTTCGACATGGACGGTTGGCCATTATGTCTATCTGCAAGATCTGTTTGTGACGGATGCTGTGCGTGGGCTGGGCGTTGGTCGTGCGCTGATTAAGCATGTGTATGCACAAGCGAACGCGCAAGGTGCGGCACGGGTTTACTGGCTGACGCACGAGACCAACCAGCAAGCTATTAAGTTATATCAACAAGTGGCGGAGCGTTCGGGATTTATTCAGTTCCGGCATCTGTTTTGAAATGAGCGAGCGATTTTTTTTGTTGGCCATCCGCTGTGAAATTATCTGGGGCAAGCCAGCATATCAACGCTGCGCGAATGGCTGGCCATTCACTATCAATAATGGAGAACCAAGCTGTATCGCGGTTGCGCCCTTTATAGACCAATATTTGGCGGAACAGCCCTTCAAATTGAAAGCCCAATCGTGTTGCGGCTTTTCTCGATGGAGCATTTAGTAGGTCACATTTCCATTCGCAGCGACGATAACCGAGCGTATCAAATAAATATTGTAGTAATAAAAAATGCGCTTCAGTTGCTGCCGTAGTGCGTTGTAATTGTGGTGAAAATGTCACATAGCCAATTTCGGCAACGCCATTGGCTGCATCGATCCGCATCAGGGCTAATGTGCCGATAGCTTGCTGTGTTTGTTGGTCGATAACGGCAAAGTGCAGAGGGTCGGCTTGACCACTGATATATGCCAGATGCTGGCGAAAGGTATCACTTTGCGTTGCTGAAAATGGTCCACTGGGTAGATATGTCCAGACTGCGGCGGCTTCTGCTTGTAGAAACGCATGGCACAGATCGTCAGCATGTCGGGCCGGGTCCAGTGGTTCTAACCGACAAGTCCGCCCGATCAGCACAGTTGCCTTGGGCGGTAAGCGCGGTTGCCAGTTAGGCAGTGCAAATCCAATAGGTTGATGGGGTGGAGATAAAATCATGGTTTGCTCCTTAGTTTTGTGCCACCCAATCTGCCATGACTGGTGCATGCGATGAGGTTGAATCAGTACGCAAGCCATCTATCACGCCTTGTCGGTTTTCGGTGGTCTGGTTACGGCTGACTTTGGCTTTTAGTGTGCAAGCATCGAGGGTGATTTCTAATCCGATCACGGCTTGGATGAGCTGATTTAGATAATCCTCCGGCGCATCGTCGATGGACCATGGCTGTGTGTGCGACGTTTCCATCATGTCTGATAGTCTGGAAACAGCTTGCAAACACCACTCGGCATCATCGATAAAGCGGATAGAGCCCTGAATATGCACCGCGACATAATTCCAGGTTGGCACTGCGCGACCATTTACGGCCTTGCTGGGATAATAACTGGGCGTAATGTAGGTATCTGGCCCATGAAACAGTACCAGTGCGGAGCGAGGCTTGGTTTGCCACATTGGGTTAGAGCGCGCGATGTGGCCTTGTAGCACCGTGTTGCCTTCTGACGTTGTCACCAAGTGCATTGGAATATGGTGCGCCTGCAGATTATTTTCAGATTGAATGATGATGGTTGCGAGCGGGTAGGTTGCGATGAGGTGTTTTATTTTTTCCTGTTCAGGCTGTGACTGTTGTTGATGTGACATAAAATTCCTAGCTTGGAGATCTGTGTTTATTAGCGATGTGATTACCTTAAATCATGGTGCATGTAGCAACAGATCCAACAACAAGCAGTTTTATAGAGCCAGTTGATACTGTTCTCTATACGGTGTGAAGAAGGAGCAGTG
>CAIZDF010000159.1 GCA_903931645.1 uncultured Tolumonas sp. | reverse complement strand
GTCATAAGCACTGGTTTTGACATCCAGCAGGCCAAGCACAGAGTGGAACAGATTATCCTGCGATAATGGCTCATCTGCTTTACGCAACAAACAGTTCTTATCCAGTTTCATGCGTTGCAAGAAGCTTGGTGAAAACCATTGCAGTGCGCCGATATGGGTTTGCTCTTCGGGGGCAATCATATACGGCGCAGCATGCAGATAAATGCCTTTCTCGCCGGTTGATTCACCATGATCGGCCATATACAGCATGGCGGTATCAAAACGTGGGTTGTTTTTCTGCAGCAGTTTGATTACCTGACTCAATACATAATCACTATACACAATGGTGTTGTCATAGGCGTTGATCAGCTCCTGACGCGGGCAATCTTGTAGCTGATTGGTGCGGCATTCCGGCAGGAATTTTTTGAATTTCTCCGGTGAGCGCAGGTAATAGGCAGGGCCATGACTGCCTTTCATGTGCAAGACAATGACACCATCGTTAGTCAGCTTGTCGATGTAATCCTGTAACTGATACAGCAGAATTTCATCAAAACATTCGCCGTTATTGCATAAACCCGGCACTTTCAGATCTTGTACATTCTGTTCGCCGATGCGCACTGCGACACCACGACTGCTGGAATTGTTATCTTTCCACAACAAATCAAAACCAGCATGTTTCAGCACATCCACCAGATTTTCATTGCGTTTCGCTTTGCTGTCGCTGTAGTCCTGCCGTGTAAATTTGGAGAACATACAAGGCACAGAGACCGCCGTTTCGGTACCGCATGAGCTGACGTTATGATAATTCACAATATCCAGCTTACTCAGCTCAGGGGTCGTGTCACGGGCATAACCATTCAAACTGAACTCACTGGCACGCGCCGCTTCACCGACCACAATCACCGTCAGCACTTTTTTCTGTCCACCGGCAGTGATCTTGGCGCCTTTTTTCGCATCTTCGCCCAACGGAGCAACAACGATTTTGCCGCCGCTCAATGTGCTACTGATATACGATTGGATCGCGCCAACATAGTTCACCGGCACAATCATGTGACGAATATAGGTGTTATTACGGGCAAAAGAGGCGATATCAACGTAATAAGCGGCGGCAACCCCACCGCTGATCACCAGCGTCATCATTAGCGTCAGAAACTTATAACCAACCTCTTTCATAAACGACGCATAGTGGATCTTGCTGCGCAGCAGTAACACCACGGGCAATACACCGAGTAACAAAATATAAAGGCCCAGTTTCAGACTGAGTAATTCCCCGGCTTCACGAGGGTCGGTCATTAAAGTGTTGCGTATCATTTCGCGGTCAATGACGACACCATAACTATCCATGAAATAGGCGGTTGTCGCGCCACCTAATAACAGCACCGACAATAGCGGTTTGAATAACCATGGTAGTAACAACAAAGAGAGGATCTGATTCAGCCAGGTGATCAACAGCAGATAAAGCGCGGCTAAAAACAGCACGCTATGCCAGCTGTCCGTGCCGATGGCATTAAACGCTGCCTGCCAGAACGAGAAGTTAGTAAAGGTAATAAAAAACCATGCCGCCAGTAAGATCTGGCGGGATGGTGAGCGTTGCATTGGAAATTTAGGTAAAACAGTCATCAATAAAATCTTACTTATTTGGGATCGCAGCCAGCATCGCTACCAGCAACTGCCAGAAACGGGCGACTGCAGGAATATGTACCCGCTCATCCGGCGAATGCGCACCCTGAATTGTCGGGCCGAAAGAGACCATATCCCAGTGCGGATATTGTGCTTTGAACAGACCACACTCCAAACCGGCATGGATCACCATCAATTTTGGCAATTCACCAAACAATGCTTCATGTTGTTGACGCAGTAACGCCAAGGTGGGTGATGATGGGTCTGGCGCCCAACCAGGATAGGCACCATCAAACTGGCAATCAGCACCCGCCAGCGCACACAAAGAAGCGGTCATCTGCTCAACGTAACGACGGCCTTCGTCGTTCAATGAACGGATCAGGCATTGAATATAAACGCCGGCTTCGTTGGTCTGGATCACGCCAAGGTTAGTAGAGGTTTCCACCACACCTTCAATCGCATGGCTCATGCGGATCACACCATTCGGGCAGGCGAGCAGCATTTGCAGCAAACGTTGCTGATCAGCCAGACTAAAGCAATTTTCTGGCTGTGCTGCTGGCAGGCACGAGATCTGTAAATAGCTATCCACTTCCTGCAGCTCAAGCTGGAGTGCTTTAGTGCGTTCAGCGACTAATTGCTGCACGGAATCAATACGATCTGCGGCCACCAGAATGACGGCTTCTGCTTCGCGAGGAATGGCATTACGCAATGTGCCACCAGAAATAGTGGCCAGCCGAATTTGTTCTGCCTGCAAAGTCTGTAACACGCGGCTTAACAGCTTGTTGGCATTACCACGATCTTGATGGATGTTGACACCAGAATGGCCGCCGCGCAGGCCTTTAACTTGCAGCGAGAATGCCTGCATACCAGCTGGAATGGCTTCACGCTGGCATTGGAAATGAATATTGGCGTCGACACCACCGGCGCAGCCCATATAGGCTTCGGCATCTTGTTCTGAGTCAGTATTCAGCAGAATATCGCCTTCCAGCCAACCGGCCTGCAGACCAAACGCACCACCCATACCGGCTTCTTCATCGACGGTCAGTAACACTTCCAGTGGGCCATGCTGCACGGTGTTATCAGCCAGCACCGCCAGACAAGCGGCTGCGCCGATACCGTTATCGGCACCTAACGTCGTGCCACGTGCGCGCACCCATTCACCATCGATATAGGCTTGGATTGGGTCACGGGTAAAATCATGTTTGGTATCGGCATTGGCCTGCGGCACCATATCGATATGCGCTTGCAAGATCACACCTTTGCGGTTTTCCAGACCCGGGGTCGCCGGCTTTTTCAGGATCAGGTTGCCAACGGGGTCAACCTTAACACTGATAGCCTGTGACTTTGCCCAGTCTTGTATCCATTGACTTAATGCAGCTTCATGCTTGGAGGGGCGGGGGATCTGGCAGAATTTGTCGAAAAAAAACCACAAATGAGATGGTGATAATTGTTGTAATTCACTCATGAAACATTCTCCTGCTCAGAAACAAAATGCGCCGCAGATAGCGCAGCGCATGCTTAATGGTTGTGGTGAAAATCAGATCGGGCGGCGAAACAGACGGAATCCAATGTATAGGATAAGGGATGTCGCCACCGAGCTGGCACTAAACAGATACATCACATAATAGGCGTGTTGCATGGGGTCATTACCATCCGGTAATAAATGGATCATGCCTCGATTGATCAGCTGATTAGCCAGCAATGCCAGCAGTGCCCAACCGCTGATCCATTTCATTTTTTGGTTATGTGAACGATGCGGTTGGTTATACATCAGTCCAACCCAGAAACAGAACCAGACGGTAACAAAAATATATGAAAACAGAGCCATGGTGAGTTATCCGGTGGTGTGAGTAAAAATCGGTGTTATAACGCAAGCCTGATCATGCCACGAAAGTTAGCGTGACAGAAGTCACAACAGCGATCCGAAAAAGAGAGGACTACGTATAAAGATAGAATTACTGATATCAGGGTGTCATCTGGCGGTCATGATGTTGTCATCTTTGCCGGGCAGCGTGAAAGATGATAACAGTTTGTAATTGCCCGACAGGATGGGATGGGTGTATAACCACACCTCCTGTAACATTCAGTGTCGTTACGGAGCCTGTATGTCTGCATTATTAGGGCGCTTTTACCTAGCGCATATCAACGATACACACTCTCATTTTGATGAAACCGCATTACCCCTGCGTCTGGCATTACCGGAAGGGGATTGTGATATTCGTCTGCATTGTGGTGGTTTTCCGCGGCTGGCCAGTTTTATCAAACGCGCCCGGCAACGAGCTATTTCAGAACAAATGCCATTATTCCTGCTTGATGCCGGCGATAGTTTTCAAGGCACGCTCTATTTTTCCTGCTTTAAAGGGCAGGCGAATGCCGCATTACTCAATCAATTAGGCATTGATGCCATGGTGGTTGGTAACCACGAGCTGGATACCGGCAACGCACCATTGGCGAATTTCTTACGTCAGATCCGGTTTCCGTTATTGGCCGCCAACTGGGATCTGTCTGGTGAAGCGGAAGACAAACCGACCCGCATGCAAGATCATCCGCTGATGGTCAGCTGGCAAAATCCCGCACATCCGAAACCCTATATTGTGAAATGTGTCGATGACGTACCG
>CAIZDF010000158.1 GCA_903931645.1 uncultured Tolumonas sp. | reverse complement strand
TAATACGAGCTTCAAGCTGATCAAGAATATTTTCATTATCCAGACGGTCAACACGTTCACCGTCTTCATACAAAGCACTTTTGCGATTCGCACCCGCCAGACCTAAATCTGATACCAATGCTTCACCTGGGCCATTCACAACACAACCAATAATAGAGACATCCATTGGTGTAATAATGTCTTCCAGACGCTCTTCTAACGCATTGACGGTGCTGATTACATCAAACTCCTGACGAGAGCAGGTAGGGCAAGCGATAAAATTAATACCACGCGCGCGAATACGTAATGATTTAAGAATATCAAAGCCGACTTTGATCTCTTCTACCGGATCTGCGGCTAATGACACACGCAACGTGTCGCCAATACCATCTGCTAGTAACATACCCAAACCAATCGCTGATTTCACAGCACCGGAGCGGAAACCGCCGGCTTCAGTAATACCTAGATGTAACGGTTGTTCAATCTGTTTAGCTAAGAGTCGGTAAGCTTCGACGGCAAGAAACACATCGGATGCTTTTACACTGACTTTGAATTGGTCGAAGTTGAGTCGATCAAGGATCTCGACATGGCGCATGGCTGATTCAACCAGTGCTTCTGCAGTTGGTTCACCGTATTTATCCATTAACTCTTTTTCGAGTGAGCCGCCATTCACGCCAATTCGGATTGGAATATTCAGATCGCGAGCACAATCGACGACGGAGCGAATACGGTCTTCTTTACCAATATTGCCGGGATTAATACGTAAACAATCAACACCATATTCCGCCACTTTCAGTGCAATACGATAGTCAAAATGAATATCGGCCACCAACGGAACGGAAACTTGCTGTTTGATCAGCTTAAATGCTTCTGCTGCATCCATAGTGGGTACAGAAACCCGCACAATATCCGCACCAACACGCTGTAGCGCTTGTATTTGCGCTACAGTGGCTGCCACATCAGTGGTCAACGTGTTCGTCATTGATTGTACCGATATCGGCGCATTACCGCCTACCGGTACATTTCCAACCATGATCTGTTTACTGATCCGGCGCTTAATAGGTGAAATGTGCTGACTCATAACTTAATTCTTCAACGGTAACTTATAACGAGCAACCACACCCTGACGAATGTAGGACGACATATCCACAGCCTGCCCATGGAAATAGACAGAAACAGCTCTTGGAGCACCAATCGTTAAACTAAACGGTTCTTTACCCGATACATTAACTTTATCGCCGGCGTTTTTAGTGCCTTCAAATAAGGACTTTCCTGACACATCTGCAACTCGTAGCCAACATGACGCTTTGAATTGCAATTGCAAAGCGATTGACGCATCAACTTTTGAATCAGTAGCTTCAGGTTTTGTAGCTGCAGTAGAAGCGACAGCAGCAGACGACGGTATTACTTTAGTTTGTTCTTGATTTTTTTCTTCAGCCGCGGCATTCGACAACACGGTTGGTTCTTGACCGTCATTATCAGCGGCTACCGGTAAATCTGCCGATGTTTCAGCCGTATCTTCGGCACTGCTGGTTGCCGTCACAGGCGCAGCACTGGTTGTCGCAACTGGATTAGCCGTTGTGGCTTGAGCTGCGCTCGGTTTTGCCGCTAAAACAGCATCTGTTGCCTTTACTACTAGCTGTCCTGCTTCATTGATTGCAGTTGGTACTGGTTCTTCTGCTGGCTGTAACCACCACCATGTTCCACCTAAACCAGCCAGGCCAATAAACAAAACCCAAGAAATAAAACGCACCCGATGCTCACTTGCTTCGCGTTGCGTGCGACCAGAAAAACTATACATTTCACTGTATTGTTGATCTTTTAATCCCAGACGATCATATGCCGCTAATACCGCTTGTTCATCCGTGCCAACAAAACGGGCATACGTTTTCAGATACCCTCTGGTAAAAGTGCTAGCCGTTTTTTGATCAAAACGATCCTCTTCAATATCACGAATCAACGAGATACGTAAATTAAGACGATGAGCCACATCTTGCTGACTCATACCCCGTTGTTCGCGGGCTGTTTTTAATATGGTGCCCGGCGTTAGTTGGGCAGTTTCATGACGCTGTTCAGTAGTCATTGTTCTGATATCTTTTCGCTTGAATCGAGGATGGGAATTGCTGAACCAAGGACTGACCGAAAACATGCATATCCGCGATATGTCCCTGTTCTTGTGCGGTGCGAAGGCTCAACCATAAACTTTGTGGTGTTGGATTAGCTTTACTACGATAAGTGCTCAATATCTGCTGAGCTTCATCGGGCTTATGTGCATCCAATGCCATTTCCGCCAGTTCCAGCATTAATCTGACTTTATTTGGGTTATAACCAAGCGCAAGGCGGTAATATTCCAGTGCTTTGGCTTTTTTTCCTGCTTGACGCGCGCAAATGCCGGCATTTTCATAACTATCATCCATCTTTAAATAATGCGGCTGCACTACTGCACGTCGAAACATCTCATCAGCTTCGGCATAGTTATGATTGCGACAAAGGAAAGTACCATAATTGTTGAGTACGTCGGGATTATTACTGTGGCTAGAGACTAATTGTTCATATGTTTTTTGTGCAGAGGCGTTATCGCCTACCGATTGATAATAATAAGCCATAGCAAGATAGGCATCGGCATTATTCGGTGCCATCTCTATCGCTTTTTCAATATTATACTTAGCCGGTGCCATCTGGCCTTTATTCAGATAGCCCATTCCAAGCTCAATACGCGTTTTGGCCGCAGATGCACCATCAATCGAATTTTCTTGTCGCTCAGAATTTTTACCGATAATTGTAGTTTCGGTGACACATCCAGACAGCGAAATCATCGCTGCCCAGAGTAATAGAAGATGTCTTTTCATGTCTCAGTACATTAACGAACTGGATTTCAAAGCATTTTGACGGAAATCTCCTGCTCTTGCATCCGTTTTTTCATGGTTCGTTTCGTTCTGTCGATTACATCACCAACCAGCTGACCACAAGCGGCATCAATATCATCGCCGCGGGTTTTACGCACGATGACGGTATAACCATATTCCATCAAGACTTTAGAGAAACGATCAACACGGCTGTTGCTCGGTTTCCCATATGGATTACTTGGGAATGGGTTAAATGGGATCAGATTTATCTTGCTTGGGGTGTCTTTTAACAACTCGGCCAGTTCCCGCGCATGTTCCATGTCATCGTTGACGTGATCAAGCAACACATATTCAACGGTAACGCGGCCATGGTTAGCATTCGATTTACTTAGGTAGCGCTGCACAGACCCCAGGAATTCCTGAATGTTGTATTTATCGTTGATCGGCATGATTTCTGAACGCAGTTTATCGTTTGGCGCATGTAAAGAAATCGCCAACGCAACGTCGATCATGTCACCCAATTTATCTAGCGCAGGCACGACACCAGATGTTGAAACAGTTACACGGCGTTTCGATAAGCCGAAGCCATAATCTTCCATCATCAGACTGAGAGCAGGAACCAAATTAGACAGATTCAGTAAAGGTTCGCCCATGCCCATCATCACGACATTGGTAATGACACGTTTACCCGTATCTTTAGGAAAACCAACCACCTGAGCAGCACGCCATACCTGACCAATAATTTCTGACACAGTAAGGTTACGGTTAAATCCTTGCTGCCCAGTTGAGCAGAATTTACATTCCAAAGCACAACCAACCTGCGAAGAAACACACAATGTTGCGCGATCCTCCTCAGGAATAAACACTGTTTCAACTTCCTGATCACCAACCCGCATCGCCCATTTAATGGTGCCATCGGCAGAACGTTGCTCGGTGCTGATTTCAGGCGCACGAATTTCAGCAATACGTGATAATTTTTCACGTAAGGCCTTGTTCACATTGGTCATCTGTGAAAAATCATCACAACCGAAATGGTAGATCCACTTCATGATTTGATCGGCACGAAATGCTTTTTCGCCCAATTCATCGGCAAAAAATGCACGTAATGCGTTACGATCAAAATCCAGCAGATTAACTTTATTTTCGCTCATGGATGCCTCAGAGACCTGTAGAGAAGGGCGCGGATTGTACAAAGTTTAATGAAGGAAGACCAGCACTGGGAGTACACGGGCTGGTTATTTTTTGTTCACAAGGTAATAGTCCCAACGAATATAAATTAAACTGTGTCATTTAGCTCAATAAACAGTTGTTGGAGTTCATACTCAAGATAATCAGCTAACCCGATCCAATCCTGCCTTTCCTGGCATGCCAGCATTGCAGATAAAATGGATTGAAAATCTCGCTGTTGTTTCGCTGGTAATAGGGGATATGCAGCAACCAATTGCTCGACATAATTCACGAGAATTAATCCTGCTTCGACGTTGTGACCAAGGCGGATCTTTAACGCCAAATCGTTGGCTTTTTTCTGCCACAACTGAAGAGATATGCTCATTTTACAAACTCCGGATGGAAAAGAGTTCCATCAATGAAAGCGCCGATACGGCTAGTATTATAAAATTGCACTTCTGGATGATAGGTAATGAACCGCTCTAACGCACAAAGATAACTACGAAAATTTAACAAAGTTTTAACCCGTTCTCCGTTACCATTTAGTACCCAGTGTTTTGCAGCAGCGACCGGTTCGCCTAATGCACCATCTCCCCAACCTGAATGGGTTTTGTTTCGTGGATAACTAAAATCCGCACCAAATAAGGTAATATTTTTGATACCAAGGTGTACGGCAAAATCAACAGCGGGATGTAATACACTACCACTGGAGTAAAAACGGGCTTTGGGAAAACGTTGATAAACCTCATCATAAATAGTGCTTTGCGAATAAGCTGCATAACGTTTTCCATGCCAATTTACCAGAGTCTGATTTTGAGCCAAGGGGAAATAGATCAACTTGATTGAGTCTGGAATTAGATCTGGAAAATGGGTGGACGTAATATGCGGATCAATACTAATAACAAAATCAGGTTTAATTCCGTTAGCCATCAAGGGGCGTAACGCCGTATCAAGTGCGATAAATACTGGGCGATCCTGCCGGTTTCTAATTTCTAGCAACTTTAAATAATGAAGTTCTAACGAGGGCCCTGATGCCAATACAAACGCCTCTTGTCCCTTGTAAGAGCCAAACAATGTAGCAACATCAGGATCTGATTCTATCAATGAGATATTTTGCTCAATTCGATCCAAAATTTCTGGATTTCTGGGATTAAAGCGCTGATTAACATACGGTAGTTCAATTTCAGCAACTAATCGATCTCGAATTTTAGCATTGCCATCACTGGCCAAAAACAGTTCGGCAGGGATAGCAAAAAATGGCCGCTGAATATCTTTATATTCCGATGCCATGTGTAATGTTA
>CAIZDF010000157.1 GCA_903931645.1 uncultured Tolumonas sp. | reverse complement strand
GATTTGTATAAAAACTACAACAACGTGTTTGCCAGCATCGGCACCATTAAGGCGTATCAGCAATCGGTGGTTTCCGCTGACAGCGCATTGACCGCCACACAAGCCGGCTATCAGGTGGGCACCCGCACCATCGTCGATGTACTAAATTCCACCAGTAAACTGTATTCCGCCAAACAAAAACTCTCGGATGCCCGTTACAACTACATTCTGAGTACACTGCAACTGAAACAGACCGCTGGTACGCTGTCAGAGCAGGATCTGCTGGATATCAATCAGGGTCTGATGGCGAAGAAGTAATGACACAAAAACGGATCCCCGCTTCTTTCTTCGGTATGGTGTTAGGTTTGTCCGGTCTCGGGCAAGCCTGGCGCATTGCGGCACAACTTTGGCAATTACCGCACCTGATCGGCGAAAGTCTGCTCTTGCTGGCTGGCTTAGTTTGGGCGGTCTTGCTGCTGGGTTACATCTGGCAAGCTATTCGCCATTTTGATCTGGTGCGTGCGGAGTTTCTGCATCCGGTACAAGGCGGCACCCCCGCCTTGCTCGGCGTATCGACACTGCTGATTGTATTAGCCGTCTTGCCTTATTCCCACACCGCAGCCTGGGTGTTGACTGCGGTCGGGATCAGTTGGCATCTGATGTTTGCGTTATGGCACACCGGCACACTCTGGCAAGGTGGGCGTGATACGCTTGACACCGCACCGACACTCTATCTGCCCACCGTCGCCGGCAATTTTACCAGTGCCGCTGCTTTGGGTGCCTTAGGTCATGCCGACTGGGGCTGGCTGTTTCTCGGCGCAGGCGTGTTTTCCTGGCTGGCGTTAGAATCGTTGATCATCCAGCGCTTATGGCATCCGAAAACCATGCCGGTCGCGCAACGACCACTGCTCGGCATTCAGTTTGCGCCACCCGTGGTCTGTGCGATGGCCAGCTTATTATTAATGCCGGGCAGCACGGCGCCGTGGTTACTGATGTTATGGGGATATGGTCTGTTCCAGTTATTGCTGGGGTTGCGCCTCGGCAACTGGTTGGGTGCACAAGCGTTTGCGCCCTCGTATTGGGCCTATACGTTTGGTGTTGCCGCCACTACCGTGAGTGGTTTAAAGCTGGCAGCCGCCGGATTACCTTCCGCACAATGGTTATCCATTCCGATATTTATCGGGGCCAATTTGTTTATTGGTTATCTGGCATGGCGAACACTACAACTGTTATTTCGTGGGCAGTTATATGGTAAAGCCGCTAAATAAGGCGGCTCAATATCCCACTAAATTGACCCATGCATACCCAAACCACTTGGAGTTGCAGGTAGGCGGCAAGTGAATGAGCCCCATGAGCATAGATAAACTATGTGATTGGGGCGAACGAACGCAGTCAACACCGCTGCAACTTCAAGTGGGAAGGGTACATCAGCGAAAATCAAACTGCTCATAATGCAACTGAGCTGCGGGTACATGAGTTAATAACATCGTACGCATCCCTTTTGGGCCACAAAACCACAGCTGCGTGTCTTCATCGATATTCAGCCGGGAAGCATCGAGAAAGCCATCGATCTGGCGATCG
>CAIZDF010000156.1 GCA_903931645.1 uncultured Tolumonas sp. | reverse complement strand
TGTTGTTGTTGTTGTTGTTGTTGTTGTTTTTTCTGCTGTCCTTCTGCTGTTGCAATCATGTGCTAACGTAGTGTGCGCTTATATTTGTTGGTCAGGACTAATGAGGAGTAATGCGAACCCCCTGTGCCATAGGCCAGTTTTGTGCTGGCAAAGAATCACGTTCGTTGACTCGGCCATACATATCCGCGACACGCTCTATATCGTTATCTTGTAAATAACTGCCGGTCTGGATCTCGATGATCTCTAACGGCACCTGACCGGGGTTGCTGAGACGGTGAAAAACACCGGCAGGAATATAAGTAGATTGGTTTTCACCCATCAGAATGGTTTCATCGCCAATCGTGGCTTGCGCACAACCGGATACGACGACCCAATGTTCCGCCCGATGTAAATGGCGGTGCAGAGAGATGCTTTGTTCCGGTTGAATGATCATGTGCTGCACACCGAAGCGGGAGCCTTTGTCGATGGCATCGACACTGCCCCAGGGGCGGAATTTTTCGCGATGATGCTGCACTTCAGGGCGATTTTCTTGTTCCAGCTTTTGCACCAGTTGTTTGACGTCTTGTACTTTGTTGATATTGGCCACCAGCACTGCGTCTTTGGTTTCAATCACCACCGTATCTTGCATGCCAATCAAGCTGACCATGCGATGGGTGGTATGCACATAACAATGCTGGGTATCAATCAGCTCTGCTTCACCTTTGATCAGATTAAATTGCGGATCTTTATCCTGTTCTTCCCACAACGCTGACCAGCTACCGACATCACTCCAGCCAGCTTGTAATGGAACCACTACAGCATCATCGGTTTTCTCCATGATGGCGTAATCGATTGATTCATCAGGGCAGAAGGCAAAACTGTCGGGATCAATCCGCCAGAAATCGAGATCACGGAATTTGCGCTCTAATGACAACTGGCAATTTTCATAAATATCTGGTTGGAATTTTTTCAATTCCTCCAGAAAGCGACTGGCTTTAAACATAAAGATGCCGCTGTTCCAGAAATAATCGCCATTGGTGAGAAATTTGATCGCGGTAGCTCGATCTGGTTTTTCAACAAACCGCTCGACTGGCACAGCTTCCAGGCCATTCACCGAATGGCTTTTCACATAGCCATAGCCGGTTTCTGGCGCAGTGGGCACAATGCCAAATAACACCAGTTTTCCTGTTTCTGCTGCCACGCGCCCACGTTCTAATGCGGCATGGAATGCCGGAATATCGCGGATCACATGATCAGCAGGAAGCACCAACATCAGTTCATCACCACCATCTTCCAGGATCATCATGGCGGAAAGTGCGACTGCCGGTGCCGTGTTGCGCCCAAAAGGTTCCAGCAGCACGCTATGAGTTGGGCGTGTGATCTGCTGCATTTGTTCGCGCACAATAAAACGGTGCAACTGATTGCAAACCAGAAATGGCTTGCCAAATTGTTTTTCAGGCAAACGCATTACCGTTTGCTGTAACAGCGTATGGTCACCTAATAAGTTAAGGAACTGTTTTGGATATTGCTTGCGGGAAAGCGGCCAAAGACGCGAACCGC
>CAIZDF010000155.1 GCA_903931645.1 uncultured Tolumonas sp. | reverse complement strand
GCAACCGCCATGGAAGAGATGACTGCAGCGATCCGTGAAGTGGCGCATAACGCCAACGAAACGTCGACACAAACACGCCAAACCAGCGAAGAAGCCTCTCACGGTGCTAATCGAGTGCAACGTACTATCAATTCCATCAATATTCTGACGGAAGAAATTACTCAAGCCTCAACCGCGGTTGAACATCTGACTTCCCGCGCGAACAAAATCAGCGAAGTAGTGACGGTAATCAATGCGATTTCTGGTCAAACTAACTTGCTGGCATTGAACGCCGCCATTGAAGCAGCTCGTGCCGGTGAACAGGGCCGTGGTTTTGCCGTAGTAGCCGATGAAGTTCGTACACTGGCTGGCCGTACTCAGCAAGCCACAGTTGAAATTCAGAAAATGATTGAAGAGCTGCAAACCGGTACTGGTTCATTGAACGACATCATGGAAAAAACCGTTGTTCAGGCGGCAGATAGCCGTGAATTGATTGCTGCCGTAGGTTCTGATATTGACCGCATTGCCAACCACAGTGGTTCTATCTTTGAAATGAGCGTACATATCGCGACTTCCGCAGAACAACAAAGTGCTGTTGCTGGCGAAATCGCGCAAAGCATTGATGAAGTACGTAATCAGTCAGTAAATATTGAAGAAAACTCAGCGAATACATTAGCCGGCACAGAAAACCTGCTGGTTACTGCCAAAGAGCTGGGTCAGATGATGCAGGGAATGCGTTTTAAATAGTAATCCCGATGTGATCATTGGTGTTTCAAAACAGGGCCAGCTACAATGCTGGCCCTGTTTTTTTATACCAGAGCTAGCTATGAGCACTACCGTTTATCTGCAAAAAGATCGGGAAAAATCCCTGTTACGCCGCCATCCATGGATTTTTTCCAAAGCTATCGACAAAGTTAAAGGCAAACCAGAAGCAGGTGAACCGGTAGATATCGTTGATCAACGCGGTAAATGGTTAGCCCGGGCAGCCTGGTCGCCTGATTCTCAAATCCGTCTGCGAGTCTGGACCTTCAAGCAAGATGAACAGATTGATACCGAATTCTTCGTTCGCCGTCTGCAACAAGCGCAAGCGGGTCGTGAATTGCTTATTTCCCGTTTACAGCTTTCTGCTTATCGTCTGGTAGCTGCCGAATCTGATTTACTGCCCGGCATTACTATCGATCGTTATAACGATCATCTGGTCTGCCAACTCTTATCCAGTGGTGCTGAATACCACCGTCACGAACTGATTGCCGCGTTACAGCAGCTCTACCCGACTTGTTCTATCTATGAGCGTTCTGACGTAGCTGTTCGCAAAAAAGAAGGTCTCGCAGAGCGTACTGGTGTGCTGTTTGGCGAAGCTCCACCGGATGAGTTGATCATCGAAGAAAATAACGGCATCAAGATCAGCGTAGATATCAAAGGCGGACATAAAACCGGTTTTTATCTGGATCAACGCGACAACCGCGCCATTGCCGGCCGTTACGCTAAAGATCGTCGAGTTCTGAACTGTTTCTGTTATACCGGCGGTTTCGGTGTTTATGCCCTGCAAGGTGGCGCCAAAGAAGTCATTAACGTCGATGTTTCTGAACCCGCCTTGGCGCTGGCTAAACATAATGCCGAATTGAACAAGCTTGATCTGTCCAACGCTAAATTTGAAAAACAAGACGTTTTCAAATTGCTGCGTGAATACCGTGAACGTGGTGAAAAATTTGACATGATCGTGTTAGATCCACCGAAATTTGCCGAAAACAAAGCGCAATTGATCGGCGCTTGCCGCGGCTACAAAGATATCAACATGCTGGCGTTCCAATTATTAAATCCAGAAGGCATATTGCTGACGTTCTCATGCTCTGGCCTGATGACCTCAGAGTTGTTCCAAAAAATTGTTGCCGATGCCGCACTGGATGCTGGACGTGAAGCGCAAATTCTCGAACGTATGACGCAGGCAGCGGATCACCCAATTGCAGCACCTTATCCTGAAGGTTATTACCTGAAAGGACTTGTCGTTCGCGCAATATAATTAAAAACAGACGACGCAGGCATTTTGGCCTGCGTTGTTTTAAGTTTTAACTGGTTATACATATCTATATTAAAGGGACAATAATGAGCACTTCATGGAATATCACCCCCGTTTCACAGCAAAAAAGTGATGCTATCCAACATAAAATTGATATGAAAACCAAACCATTGGGTGCATTAGGTCTGCTGGAAAAAGCGGCACACCAGTTAGCCATGATCCAAGGTACCCCCGCTATCACCATCAATAAACCGACCATGCTGGTGTTTGCCGGTGATCATGGCGTTTCCGAAGAAAAAGTCAGTCTGACCAGCAGTGACGTCACTCGTCAAATGGTGCTGAATTTTTTAGCCGGCGGCGCTGCCATTAACTGTTTCTGCCGTGCCAATGGCATGGAGTTAAAAGTCGTTGATGCGGGCATTAAAACCCCGATCAACGATGACCGCCTGATTATCCAGCGTATTGGTGCTGGCACCCGTAATCTGGCGAAAGAAGCTGCGATGACCGAAGAAGAAGTTCTGCTGGCGCTGGAATATGGCCGCCGCCTTGCGAAACAACTCGCGACAGAAGGTAGCAACCTGCTGGCTTTCGGTGAGATGGGCATTGGCAACACCACTCCGGCTTCCTGCATTATGGCCGCACTGATGAATAAGACGGCTATAGAGTGTGTAGGGCGTGGCACAGGTATCAGTGATACTCAGCTAGAGCACAAAATTAACATTACTGAAGCCGCAATAACCCGGATCGAAAATAAAAATGATCCTATCAACGTATTGCAAGAAGTCGGTGGCTTTGAGATAGCACAAATCACCGGTGCCATGTTAGGTGCAGCTGAAGCAGGTATCAGTGTGTTGGTCGATGGCTTCATCACCACCGCCT
>CAIZDF010000154.1 GCA_903931645.1 uncultured Tolumonas sp. | reverse complement strand
CACTTTGTCTACCTCAAATCAGCCTGTCTGGTGAAAATGCGTTACTTGATCTTGTTGTACACTTAGTCAACAAGTCTGTTCGCCGCCCTTTAATTGTTACTGAGCAAGCATTGCTTAAGATCGGTCTGTTAGACGGTTTGATCAGTTCATTACGCGATGCCGGCTTTTCACCCATTCTGTTCGACGGCGTGTTAGCAAACCCGACTGATAAAGTCGCGGATGCTGCCTTTGCTGCTTATCAGCAGGAAAAATGTGATTTTCTGATTGGTTTTGGTGGTGGTAGCGCAATGGATACTGCGAAAGCGGTGCGTGCCATGGTCGCGAACCCAGATAAATCCATTTATGAATTTGAAGGCATCGGTAAGGTCAGCAAAGTGGGGCCATTTCTGGTCTGTGTCAGCACTACCTCTGGCACCGCCGCAGAAGTCACCAGCAATGCCGTTATCACCGACACGCGTCGTAAAGTGAAAATGGTGATTATCGATAGCGCGCTGATCCCTGATATCGCGGTAAACGACCCGCTGCTGATGCTGGGCTTGCCAGCTGCTGTCACCGCAGCAACGGGCATGGACGCGCTGACTCACGCGGTGGAAGCTTATGTTTCTATCGGTGCACATCCACTGACCGATCACTCTGCATTAGCGGCTATCAGCTTGATCAGCGAATATCTGCCTCGTGCGGTAGCCAATGGCAAAGATATCAAAGCCCGTGAAATGATGGCGCATGGCCAGTTCTTGGCTGGTATGGCGTTCAACAGTGCAGGTCTGGGTTATGTGCATTCACTGGCGCATCAGCCAGGCGCTACGCACAATCTGCCACACGGTGTCTGTAATGCGATCATTCTGCCAGTGGTGTGTGAGTTCAATTTAGAAGTGAAAGAAGCACGGTTTGCGGAAATTGCAGCGGCGATGGGTGTCGACACGCATAACATGACTGTAAACGCTGCCGCCAAAGCAGCCATTAATGCGATCCGTTCATTGTCTGAAACGGTCGGCATTCCGGCTGGCCTAAGTGCATTAGGTATTCAACAAGCGGATTTAGCCGGTTGGGTTGATGCTGCACAAGCTGATCCATGTTCTGGTTGCGCACCACGTATCGCATCGAAAGAAGAGTTGCTGGCGTTATATCAGGCCGCATTTTAATTTTTGATAAGCGTATTTTCTATTTGCTTTTCACCCCAAATGACAGGCACCAGACAGTAAATTTTACTGTCTGGTTTTTTATTTTGCGCAATAAAAAGCCCGCGAGTGCGGGCAGACAAAATATTGTAATCCGGCTCTAAATTTCAGGTGGCTTTAAATTTCAGGAACATTCTCGCGCCAGCCGTGAAATTCACTGATGGCGTTAGATACCATCTGCTCTTCCCTTACACCAAACGGATAGCCACTTTGTACGCACATCTTTTTGGCTTCTTGGTAAGGTGAGTTGTAGCCCTCGAGGGTGTCGAATACGTGGGATTTGATCCGGGTATAGTCAACTCTTTGCATGGCCGCTCTTCCTCTTGCAGTAAGTACCGTTAGTTTTGACAATACTTGAAATAAAAAAGTTCATTAAACAAACAGAAAAAACGCCCCAATAGGGTACTAATGAACAACTCTAAAGAAAAAACAGAGCTATATGGGAAATACTTGTTCATTTTGTGAACAAGATCGTTGCTGAATCGAGACACATTGTTTAAGGCAAAAGAGCAGCGATAACGATCACTGCTCTGGTCGATTATTGTACAGGAAAGAGTAGTTTTGCGACGTCGCGGAACTGACTGGCAAAGTGGAATGAGACACCTTCTTTCACATATTCCGGCAACTCTTCCACATCCCCTTGAT
>CAIZDF010000153.1 GCA_903931645.1 uncultured Tolumonas sp. | reverse complement strand
GCCGTTAAGGCAACCAGTGGCGGTAACTGCTCAGAATAACGACGTCGCAATTCATCGGCCACATCAAAACCGGTCATATCCGGCAACTGAATATCGAGCAGCACTAAATCGTAACGACCTAGTTGGAATTTTTCTAACGCTTCCGTACCGGTCATGGCGGCATCAACATGATGGCCAAGTTTGTTCAACATTGCGGTTGCGACAGTAACGTTCAGGGCAATGTCTTCCACCAGCAAAATACGCATATTGGCGATCGTTGGGGCTTGTATCACCTCGGCTTCATCCACACTGTCATCGATAACAGCAACGTCCAGTTCAATGGTGAAACAAGAACCATCCCCTAATTCACTATCAACCTGAATAGTGCCATCCATCGCCTCAACCAACTGCTGCGTAATGGCCAGCCCAATACCGGTACCGACGGCGCGTTTGGTGCCAGGCACCTGATAATACATGGCAAAAATGTTTTGCTGTTCGTGTTCCGGAATACCAATGCCGGTATCTTCAATATCAAACCGCAAATGCACTTTGCTATCTTCCGCTGGAGAAACCTGCACTCCGAACGTGATACCGCCTTCAGCCGTAAACTTGACTGCATTACTTAATACGTTCCACAAGATCTGCCGCAGACGTGTGCCATCGGCCATGATCCAATGCGGAACGTCACCATCTATATCAAAATGCAGATACAGACCCTTGGCTTCCACCATCAGTTTGCTCAAGGTTTGTAAGTCCGCCAGTAACACACGCAGATCGATCTTGCTGTTGGCAATTTTCAGACGACGGCGTTCAATTTTATCGAGATCGATAATATCGTTGAAGATGTTTCCCAACGTAACGGCACTGAGATGGATGGTATTCAGATATTGACGCTGCAAATCATTCAGCGGGGTATCAAGTAAGATATGACTTAAGCCGACAACGCCGTTCAGTGGGGTACGCAGTTCATGGCTGATGGTCGAAATAAAGGTAGTTTTATCCTGACTGGCCTTTTCCAATTCATCTTGGTAACGCTTGTGCTCGGTGATGTCGCGGCCAAACCCGACCAAACCAAGCCGTTCACCATGTGCGGCAAAAAAAGGCACTTGGCGCATTTCAAAACAGGCGCGGCGACCATCCGGATATGGGAACCATAATTCGTAAGTGATCGGGCGATTTTGTTCAAACACTTCCCGATCATGATTGATGATCTGCTCCGCCATTTGCGGCTCGTAAACACCATATGGCGTGCGACCAATGATCTCATTACGGCTACGCCCCAGCATAGTTTCCAAAGCTTTATTACAACTGAGGAACTCTTCGCGTTCATTGCGGTAAAACACCAGATCGGGGGAACTGTCCAGAAATGAACGTAATAAGGCACTCTGTTCTTCCAACTCTTTCTGGGCTTTTTCACGCTGAATAGCTTCGGCTTCCAACTCGCTTAATACGCGCAAACGCGCAGCTTCCGCGCGACGGGTTTCTTCAATCTGGCTATTTAACTGGCTGATATTACTGTGTAAACGCTGATTCAATGCCTGATCACGTTCGCGCATCACCTGTAATTTATGCACCATGTCGGTCAAGCGACGGCGAGAATCTTCCAGTTCATCAATAACGGCGGTCAGAAAATAAGCCGCCCACGGCGTGACCAATAGACCAAAGAAGACCGAGCGCACCAGATCGACAACATCAACCACACCACGCAGTAGCAGCGTAATGGTGCCTTGGATCACGACCGCTATAGAAATAATACAGAATGCTAACAACAGACTGAATCGAATGATGCCGATGCGGGTGATCCAGTCGACGTAAAGCTGCACCCATGTTTTGATTTGTCGCATTGCGCTATCCCATTCCCATGCCGTGGCGAAAAAACTCAACGAGATCAGCATAGCGGGTAATGCACGCGCTTCCTAGCTTGGAAATTGAAAGGCACGGCCCAGCGCACTACCTTGTCCGCCGTGTTGTTTCAGATAACGATCCATTTCAATCATCACACTCCAGCGCCCTTCACACCAATCAGGTGCCAATAAGGTGGGCCGACGGGCTGACGCGGTAACACGGTGGAACACCACTTCCGGTGGTGTATGCCGGATCATCTCGGCCGCGATTTCCACATATTCCGTTTGCGTTAACGCATTCAGACGACTGGCGCGCCAAGTTTTTGCCATGGTGCTGCCTTCCACGATATGCAATGGATGCAATTTAATACCGTCCGTGCCGGTAGCAACCACCTGTTGCAGCGTATCCAGGCACTCGGCCTGCCCCTCACCCGGCAAACCAATGATGAGATGGGTACAGATTTTCAGATTTCGCGCCCGCGCGCGTTCCACCGCATCGACATAGGCTTGATAATCGTGCCCTCGATTGATGCGCTTTAACGTATCGGCATGCGCACTCTGTAACCCCAACTCCAGCCAGATCTCTAAGCCTTGTTGCTGATAACTGCTGAGCAGATCTAGCACTGCATCCGGCACACAATCTGGGCGAGTGCCGACACACAGCCCCACCATATCCGCAACCTGCAGCGCTTCTTCATACATTTTTTTCAGGTAAGCCACTTCCGCATAAGTGCTGGTATAAGCCTGAAAATAGGCCAGATAACGCTGGGCACGAACAATCTCCCCTTTACGGGCAGTAAGCTGTTCACTAATAGAGAGCTGCTGAGTATCTTCATCGGCAAATGAGGCGACATTGCAAAAAGTACAGCCGCCTTTGCCCAGCGTGCCATCGCGATTTGGGCAGGTAAACGCGCCATGCAACGTCAGTTTATGGATCTTCTCGCCATAACGCTGAAGGAGATCCTGACCGAAGGTATTGACCAAAAAATGTATTTGCATGACGACTCCTGAATATTAGCCCGCTATTGTAGGGTAAAAGCAGCCATCCCGCATCGCTGCAGGCTCGTCACTGCAGATGGATATTGTTATGATCACCCACAACATATTTTGGCCATCACAGCATGGCGAACTCTTCGAGGTAGTGATGAAAATAGGAATCATCGGCGCAATGGAGCCGGAAGTCGCCATTTTGCGTGAACAGATCAACAATCGTGAAACCATCACTGTCGCTGGCTGCGAATTTTACAGCGGTGAATTAGCCGGTCATCAGGTGATATTGACGCGTTCAGGCATTGGCAAAGTAGCGGCCAGCATTGCTACCACTATTCTGTTGGAACGCTTTGCGCCAGACTGCGTGATCAACACCGGTTCCGCTGGTGGCTTTGATCCAGAATTACGTGTTGGCGATGTGGTTATTTCAAATGATGTGCGCCATCACGATGTTGATGTTACCGCCTTTGGTTATGAACCGGGTCAGTTGCCACAACAACCCGCTGCATTTGCCTCTGATCGTAAATTGATCGAAGTAGCAGAACAGGTGATGCACCAATTTCCTGATCTGCAAAGCCGTGTGGGTTTGATTTGCACTGGCGATCAATTCATGTGCGATCCGCAACGTATTGCACAACTGCGCCAGACTTTTCCAACCATGATGGCCGTTGAAATGGAAGCCGCCGCAATTGCACAGGTTTGTCATCAGTTCAAAGTGCCGTTTGTGGTGATCCGTTCACTGTCTGACATCGCCGGCACTGAATCGCCAAGCACCTTTGAAGAGTATCTGGAAGTAGCAGCGAAAAACTCTTCTGCGATGATTGTCGCTATGCTGAACCAGTTGTCATGAACATCCCTGTTTGGGTTCAAACAGCATTACATGCACCGCCAGTGATTTTACTGGCGGCATTATTGCTGGAAGCCTGGTTGCCCATCCCAGCCAGATGGAAACCATCGGCATTAATCCCACTGTTGCAGCGTCTGGTTCGCCGCGTTAATCCAAAACAAGCTTCACCAAAACAGCAATGGATGGCCGGTTTATTACTGCCATTGGTGGTCATCATTCCAAGTCTGATTGCCAGTTGGTCGATACGTAATCTAGCTCCCTGGGAAATGCTGTTCGACACCCTATTACTCAGTTGGTTGCTGGAAAGCCAGCCATTAAAAGAGTGTCTGTTGGCGGTTCGGCAGTTACTGCAACAAGACAAACTGGCGTTGGCGCGTTTACAGCTCAGTCGTTGGGTGTTACGTGATACGCAAAGCCTGAGCAACATGGGCGTGTGTAAAGCCGCGATCGAGATGAGTATGCTGCGACTGCTAGGTCAGTGGTTTACTGTGGCATTTGGTTATTTGTTACTGGGTATTCACGGTGCCCTGTTTTGTCGCTTGATCCAGTTATTGGCGCAAAGCTGCAACATGAAACTAACCGCCAACCGACTGTGTGGTGAATTTACCGCTCGGATGTTGCAGACATTGAATACCATCCCTGTGCTGATCTTGGTTTTACTGCAAATTTTTCTACCACACGGATTTTCCGGTGTAAAAAATGCGTTTCGCCAATGCCGTTATTGGCCTGCCGTCACCACCGGAATGTTACTCAGTGGCTATGGCACCAATTTAAATCTTGGACTCGGCGGCCCGCGTTTTTATGTGGGGGAAAAAATCCGTTATCCCCGCATCGGTGGCACACAAGAACCGACCACGGCATCACTATTATTGGCCTATCAGCGATTGATCCGTTTAGGTTGGTTGTGCTGGTTATTACTGGCCGCAATGTATGGATGGTATGTTTATGTTCATCTGGCGTAATAGGTCGCTTGGTTATCTGCTGACATTATTGTTATTACCAGCTTATGTTTTCGCAGCGCCGCAACGTATTGTCAGCCTGACACCGCATATTACCGAGATGCTGTTCGCTATTGGCGCGGGTAAACAGATCATCGCCACCGATCAGGCCAGTGATTATCCGGATGAAGTCAAAAAGCTGCCCAAAGTAGCGAATTATCAAAGCCTGAACAGTGAAAGTTTATTAGCAGCAAAACCCGATCTGGTCGTCGCCTGGGGTTCAACACAGGCGTTAATGCAGCAGCAAATTCAGGCGCTGGGTATTCCGATGTTGCTGCTTAAATCGCAGCATCTCGATGATCTGCCGGTGGAATTACGCCTGTTAGGTGATAAAACCGGACATCACGAACAAGCTAATCAGCTCGCTGCTCAAATAGAAACGAAATTTGCGGCCTATCGCCAACAAAGCCAGCAACGCCCTAAAATCAAAGCCTTTTACCAACTCTGGTATCCACCACTCACCACCGTGGCCAATGGTTCATTCATTCAGGAAATCATGACAATGTGTGGCGCGGAAAACCCGTTCGCCGATAGCAAAGCACCCTATCCACAATTAGGTGAAGAAGCGGTACTCGCTGCCAACCCACAAGTGATCTTTGCGACTCGGCATGGCAGCGATCTGGATCATTGGTTGAAATGGCCGCAACTGGCAGCCGTGAAAAACAAACAACTGTATTTGCTAAATGCCGATTGGTTACACCGCTTATCACCACGGATCGTGCTTGGCATTGAACAAATGTGCAGCAAAGTTGAAATGGCCAGCAAGGCACAGGTAAATTCTTTGCAAACCGTCAATTGAGCAAAGTTAACATAACTTTTACAATTGGCTTTTTACCTCCATCGTAATTTGAGAGCATCATGCAACCTGCGTTTATCGACAATCTGATCTACTTTATCGACCTGTTAGGTACCGTGGTTTTTGCCTTTTCCGGTGTGTTGGTCGCAGGCCGTTTGAAGATGGATATTATCGGTGTACTGGTGTTAGCGGCGGTGACATCCATTGGTGGCGGTACGATCCGGGATCTGCTGATTGGCGCAACTCCGGTATTTTGGATCAAAGACTCGCATTATCTGCTCACCATTGCACTGACTGGACTTGTCGGTATGGGGGTTGCTCGCGTGCAGCATCGCTGGCCTTGGTATGTATTACCGTTGTTGGATGCCGTCGGGCTGGCCTTGTTCGTGGTGATCGGTGCGCAAAAAGCACTGAGTTATGGCACCTCAGGTGTCATTGCCGTGATCATGGGTTGTATCACCGGTGTTGCCGGTGGCGTAGTGCGAGATATTCTGGCGCGAGAAATTCCGATGGTGTTACGTAAAGAAGTCTATGTTACCGCGTGTCTGTTGAGCGGTTCGATTTATGTTTTACTGCTGGAATTTGGTATAGGGCACGTCGCCTCTATGTTTGCCAGCATGCTCAGTCTGCTGTGTGTGCGAGTGCCCGCGATCTTCCTACATCTCTCTTTGCCTGCGTTTCATCTCGGTAAAGACGAATAAAATCATGATCACCGAAAACAAAAAAGGCCCGTCAGTGATGACGAGCCTTTTTATTTGGTGGAGCTACGCGGGATCGAACCGCGGACCTCTTGCATGCCATGCAAGCGCTCTCCCAGCTGAGCTATAACCCCGAAATTCAGTATTTACTATCTGAAATGAATCAGAATTTGGTGGAGCTACGCGGGATCGAACCGCGGACCTCTTGCATGCCATGCAAGCGCTCTCCCAGCTGAGCTATAACCCCACAATGCTGG
>CAIZDF010000152.1 GCA_903931645.1 uncultured Tolumonas sp. | reverse complement strand
TGGTTGTTGTTCTGAAACATCAGCGTGTACAAAGGTCATTTCTTATTCCTGATACGTCGGGATGGCGCTAAAGCAATAAAAGCACCAAATTAGCATTATTGTGCCTGATCTCACGGAATGACAAAACAGCTATGAGCTGCAGACAGGTAACAAAAAGTACAATTAGCCACTATCGGAGCAACGCAGCCTAACGAACAAAGCTGATATAATCCTTAAAATCTCATATTGGTATGAACATTTAATATGCAGTCAGATTATTCTCAGCGTTTTGGTGGTATTGCTCGCTTATATGGTGAAACAGCATTATCACGCTTTCAACAAAGTCATATTTGTGTGATCGGCATCGGGGGTGTCGGCTCATGGGCTGCAGAGGCGTTAGCGCGTTCTGGTATTGGTCAGCTAACCTTGATCGATATGGATGACGTCTGCATTACCAATACCAATCGGCAGATCCATGCATTGCAAGGTAACGTCGGTAAGCAAAAAACCGGAGTAATGGCAGAGCGTATCCGGCTGATCAACCCAGATTGTCAGATCAATATTATTGATGACTTTATTACCGAAGAAAATCTCACTGAATATATTGATAACCGTTTTGACTTTGTCGTTGATGCAATAGACAGCATTCGGGCAAAAGTAGCGTTATTAGCACATTGTAAACGACAAAAAATCGCTCTGATCACGACAGGTGGCGCCGGTGGTCAAAAAGATCCCACCAAGATCGCCATTGAGGATCTTTCCCGTACCACCCAAGATCCTCTGGCAGCGAAAGTGCGCGCTGAATTACGCCGCCGCTTTGGTTTTCCCCGCGATCCGAAGAAAAAATTTGCCATTCCATGTGTCTATTCTACCGAACAACTGACTTACCCGGATGGTGCTGGTGGTACTTGTAGTGCCAAAGCCAGCAGCGACGGCAATCTGAAAATGGATTGTGCTTCTGGTTTTGGCGCAACCACCGTGGTCACCGCGACCTTTGGTTTTGTCGCCGTTTCATATGTGCTACAAAAATTAGCTGCCAAATAAAAAGACCACAAAGACATCCTGATTGTCTTTGTGGTCTTTCTAATTCACACTACGATAGTGTTGATATTTATGTGTTCTGGTTCAGCAACACCATATCGGCAAAGATTTTACCCTGCAGGAAATCGATACCTAGCTGACTTAACATCTCACGGTGTGCTTCATCATCCACACCCGCAGCCAACATCGGCACGCAATTACTTTCTGCAAAGGAAATCCAACGTGCCCATTGATCTTCCGGCACATGGCGAATGTCCATTCGCAGCATATCGACCGGCAGAGACATCGCGGTAATTTGCATCAATAACTTAACATCAAAGCAGAAACGTACACCACATTGTCTTAGATCTGCGATTGTTTCAGACAAACTGGACTGCTTATTGCTGGCATCAAGCTGCATTACGTTAACCATCACCCAGCGATTAGCGCTTGGATCAGATAACATTAATAAAGCTTCAATGACCTCTTCTTCCTGCAAAGAATCAGCAAACAAGTTAATACAACAGCAACCTGTCAGTCGATGAGTTCGCAGCACTGGCTCTGCCATACGGCATACTTCGAGATCCAGATTCTGACGCAAACCCATGTGGTTTACGATTTTCATAAACATAGCCGGGTCTTTATGTTGTTTGTGCAACAACATCATTTCATGGCCATACAACTCACCTTTTTGTCGAAAAATGGGCTGCGCCACGAATCTCAACGAGGCTTTGTTCAGTACGGCAGGTAATCCGTCTAGCATGCGGTTCCTCCACCCTAAATCATCAGGTAGTTATAATACCTAATCGGAATCCCGATTAATGTGCTCATAGTAGTAATTCTATGCAAAGACTGCACAAAAATCACTCATTTTTTTCCACACAGCCTGAAGTCCATTTGTTCTGGATGGCGTTATATGCTGAGCAAATCCTAGCCCATCAAAGTATGATGCTACTTGGATCAACTGGATCTTGTCAGCAGGCTGATGATTAACCGCAGCTAAAAGTGTGATCAGCAACGCTTTTACGATGCGGGACTCACTATCAACAGCAAAATGACATCGGCCTGATTCCTCTTTACAGAGTAACAGCCACACCCGACTCTCACAACCACTGACCTCATTATCCGGATGACGCCATAATGCAGGGATAGCAGGAACTTGTTTCGTTAATTGTAACAATAGCCGGTAACGCTCATCCCAACTCTTGGCGCCGGCCAGTAACTGATGAATAGACTGCTCATCTAATTCAGTACCCGCACCTACCGGAAATTGCGCTGTAAAATCAATCCAATCAGTCATTTAACAGCTCCAGAGCCTGGTGCAGCGCCTGCAAAAAAATATCGATCTCTGTTTTATTATTATAGACACCTAACGAAATCCGCAACGTACCGGACAACCCTAAACTATTCAGCAATGGCATTGCACAATGGTGTCCACTGCGTACGGCAATTCCCTGGGCATCTAATAATTGACAAACGTCATGATGATGCGCTTGTGCCAATACAATCGAGACCACTCCCTGACGGTGCGCAGGTTGCCCGACAATGCTGACACCTTTTATTTGTTGTAAACCGGCAATTAAATGCTGTAAGAGCTGCTGTTGATATGTTTCCGCGCCAGCGGACTGCTGTTGACACACAAAATCAAGCGCTGCAGATAAACCCAAAGCTTCCGCGATGGCGGGGGTGCCAGCCTCAAAACGTAAAGGAGGCAGGTTAAATTCACTATCAGAGTAAGAAACCTGCTTAATCATCTCGCCGCCAAATTGCCAAGGCGGCAGCTGGGCTAATATTTCCCGCCGACCAAACAACACCCCGATACCGGTTGGGCCGTATACTTTATGCCCGGAAAAAGCATAAAAATCGCAACCTAATGCCTGCACATCGATCGGCGCATGTGCCACTGCTTGCGCGCCATCGATCAACGTTAAAGCACCAACCTGTTTGGCCAGACGAACTATTTCCTCTACCGGATTTACAGTTCCCAATACATTAGATACATGAACCAGCGCGACCATTTTAGTGTTCGGCGATAGCATGGCCTGATACGCCTGTAGATCCAGTTCCCCATTGTTTAGTAGCGGAATGATGCGTAATTGCGCACCAGTTTGTTTGGCTATCTGCTGCCAAGTGACCAGATTGGCATGATGTTCCATCGCCGACACCAGTACTTCGTCGCCGGCTTGCAGCGTTTGCCGACCCCAGCTTTGCGCCACCAGATTGATCGCTTCGGTCGTACCGCGCGTCCAGATAATTTCATCACAAAATTGCGCGTGCAGAAAATCAGCAACGCGTTGCCGCGCTTGCTCAAATTTTTGCGTGGCTCTGCCGGCCAGCGTATGCGCGCTGCGGTGTACGTTGGCATTATCAATACGGTAAAAATCGAGCATCGCCTGCAACACACATTCCGGTTTGTGTGCTGTGGCAGCGCTATCCAGATAGACCAGCGGATGGCCATTAATTTGTTGCTGCAGGATCGGAAATTGCTCACGCACCTGCTGCACATCAAACGAAGTCATAACATCAAATCACCCGTGTACAAGGGCTGCTATGATAGCTCAATCTGTCAGATTCGTGATGCAAAAACCATCTGGGAAAACCAGACGGTTTTTATAAGCGCTGCAATTACTGGCACAAACCAATCGCACGATCTTCCATTGTGCAAGGCAGAGATGAGGCGTTGGTAGCAGTGATAGAAGATGACGCAGTGCCTTTCGGCAAACAAGATTCCAAGATCGGTTTGGTGACCGTGGAGTAACTCCAACCGGAGAGCAGTGACGGTAATCTTGGATTTGAGGGCGACCAGACCAGTGATTTCCACTTTTCATGGCCATGATCTTGCAGTTTATCGAAGTTTTGACACAGTGAACTGGCAAGTTTTTTAACAAAATCGTTGCGTTGCTTATCCCGAAATTGTGCGGTAACCAGATATGACTGCACCATCATCACAGGCATGTGTTTGGGTAAGAAGGGATAGTTTTTCTGATCAGCAAAACCGATGCTGTAATCTTTCAATAGCGCCTCTGTGGCATCATTTTTGATGTTTGTCGCCAGCAGTTTGTAATCTTTACCGAGCCGCTGTAAGAGAGGCAGTGGCTGCCCGCCAATCAAGACCACGACATCCACTTTTCGTTCTTCCGAACCTGCATCAGGGTGAGCTAAATGCCAGAGTGCAGAGCGGTTATATTTGGTTCCTTCGTCGGAGCCTAAAACCCCATTTTCAATAAACGGTTTTACCACTACCGGTGCTTTGCCAAACAACTTGTAGTAGATATTTTTGGCCGTCAGATTGGTGCCACTGCCGTCAGGGCCGATCGCTAAGCGTTTATCCTGAATATCTTGTAACTCTTGCATCGGCGAATCTTTATGGACAATGAAATAAATCTCCTCGTTATACAATGGTGCAATTACCCGTAATGAGTGCAACAAATCTGAGGCCCATTGTCTGACGGCAGGATCAGGATCGTTCTGTTCGAGATTAACGTAAGTCTGATACACATCTGATTGCACGATAGCAAAAGAAACCCCGCTCGTTTTACTCAATGCCTTAATATTATCCACCGCCCCTTTGGAGCTCAGATTGCGTAATTCCGGCATAGCATATTGTTTGAGATCTTCGCCAATCCGGTAATAGGTATCGCTCTGATTTCCGGTGACAATAGCATTACTGGCTAACGCCGCCGCATTGCTGATATAACACAAAGCTAACAAACCAAGACTCTTCCTCACACACGCAACAGCACTCATCATTTATGACCTCTTCAATCCCTGTTTAATAATTTTTAGTGATGCGTCACTGGCAAAGCTGCGCTTCGCGATCTTCGGCGGAACAAACGATGGCGGATGTCTCACCAGTATTATGTGCCGAACTCAATGGTGGTATTTTTGTGCTCACCACCGCGGCAGGACGTTCTATCGGGGGCTGCGTTGCAACGGGAGATATCGGTTTTATTTGGGGTTGTGGCGTAACTAGATTAGCGGCCATGGCAACTGGTTTTGTCGCCATGATGGGTCGTGTATTTTTCACCGGTTCTGCACTGGCCGATGATAATTGAGATCCCCCAGCTAGTAATTTTGCCGGTTCAAAATTCGGATAAACCAGTTTCAACGCCACCAAGACTATTACCGCCACTAAAAATAGCGCGATCACGATGATGATCCTCCAATCATAGTGCGCACTTTTCATCTCGATTCCTGAATTTACATAAGCCATCGACTTGCCTCCTACAAGGTATCTTTCCTTTGTTTTGCTATACTGCTCGTCCGACGCAATGTGGTAATGGTGACAAGGTATGAAACTCAATCCCCGACAACTGGATGCAATGCAGTATGTATCCGGGCCCTGCCTGGTATTAGCCGGTGCCGGTAGTGGCAAAACCCGGGTCATTACCTCGAAAATTGCTTACCTGATCCGCGAATGCGGTTATCAGGCTCGGCATATTTTTGCGGTCACCTTTACCAATAAAGCGGCCAAAGAGATGAAAGAACGTGTCGCACAGACACTCGGTCGTAAAGAGGCGCGTGGCCTGACGGTGTCGACCTTCCATTCTCTCGGGCTGGATCTGATCCGGCGGGAACATAAGCATCTGCAACTGAAAGCGAACTTTTCCCTGTTTGATGACACCGATCAGATGAGTCTGCTCAAAGAGCTGACCGAGCTGGAGATACAGGGTGACAAGGAATTGTTACAACAATTAGTGCAGGCCATCTCACGCTATAAAAATGATCTGATTCTGCCAGCCCAAGCGCTGAAACGAGCGCAATCTCCGGATGAACAAAAATTCGCTAAATGGTATGACCGCTATCAGCGGCAGATGAGCGCCTATAACGCATTGGATTTTGATGATCTGATTTTGCTGCCGACTTTGTTATTAAAAACCAATCCGGAAGTGCGGGAACACTGGCAAGGCCGCATTCGCTATTTGCTGGTCGATGAATATCAAGACACCAACACCAGTCAGTATGAACTGGTGAAGTTGCTGGTCGGCGCGCGCGCGCGTTTTACTGTGGTGGGTGATGATGACCAGTCGATCTACTCTTGGCGCGGCGCACAACCACAAAATCTGGTACGCTTGCAGGAAGATTTCAGCAATCTGCGTGTGATCAAGCTCGAGCAAAACTACCGCTCGAAAGGCCGCATACTGAAATGCGCCAATATTTTGATCGCCAATAACCCGCATGTATTTGATAAACAGCTGTTTTCCGAATTGGATTACGGCATGCCGGTGCGCGTGCTGACCGCAAAAAATGAAGATCATGAGGCGGAAAAGGTCGCCGCAGAGATCATGGGGCATCGCTTCATGAACCGCACCAGCTGGAAGGATTACGCCATTTTGTATCGCGGTAATCATCAATCCCGCTTGCTGGAAAAGATCCTGATGCAAAACCGCATTCCATACAAAATCAGCGGTGGCACGTCGTTTTTCTCGCGTACTGAAATCAAAGACATCATGGCCTACCTGC
>CAIZDF010000151.1 GCA_903931645.1 uncultured Tolumonas sp. | reverse complement strand
GTGGTAACGATGATCTTATTGTCATCCTTATCCAGATTGCGCTTAAGCCCAGCAGTGCTGTCTGAACCATTGACGCTGTCAGGCGAAAAGCGTTGATATTCCTTCATGGTTTGGTAGTCGAGGTCTTTTCTGTCTACTACAAAAAATACCTTATCGACAAAATCCAGCTCAGTCGCCAAACGCGCAGCTTTAAAACTGGTCAGGGTCTTACCTGAACCAGTAGTATGCCAGATGTAGCCACCGCTTTCGGCCCGGCTCCAGTTTTTCGACTGATAGGTGCTTTTAATTTTCCACAAAATGCGCTCGGTAGCAGCAATCTGGTAAGGGCGCATCACCAGTAATGTATTGCTCACATCAAATACCGAATAATGCAGCAGCACATTGAGCAATGTGTTTTTCTGGAAAAATGTCGCGGTAAAGTCTTTCAGGTCTTTAATCAGGCTGTTATCGGACTGCGCCCAATTCATGGTGAAATCAAAGCTGTTTTTATTGCGCTGAGTAGTGTTGGCAAAATAGCGACTATCAGTGCCGTTGGAAATCACGAACAGCTGCAAATATTTATAGAGAGAATTCTCGCTATTAAAGCTCTCTTTACTGTAGCGATGCACCTGATTAAAGGCTTCACGAATGGCCACTCCGCGCTTTTTCAGCTCAATCTGCACCAGCGGCAAACCATTCACCAAAATGGTAACGTCGTAGCGGTTGGCATGCGATCCCGTTTGTTCAAATTGTCGGATGACTTGCACTTTATTGCGGGTAATATTCTTTTTGTCTAACAGGTAGATGTTTTTAATGCGGCCGTCATCAAATACAAAATCATGGATATAGTCATCATGAATCTTACGTGTCTTGTCGATGATGCTATCGCTGGGTTTATCCAGAAATGTTTCTTTAAAGCGTAGCCACTCGCTCTCAGAAAACTGCGTGTTATTCAGCGTTTGTAACTGTTCACGTACATTTGCCAGCATGGTATCAGGCTTATTTAAACCGAGTAGGTATTCATACCCTTGGTTTTGCAAATCACGGATAAACTCTTGTTCTAAATCATCTTCGCTTTGGTAACTATCATTAACCTGCCAATCTTTGGCATATTTATCCAGCACGATAAAATTGTTCGTTTCGGCGATAGGTTTGTAGTCGTTCATGACTTAGGTCCTTTTTTTTGTACCAGCTTTTTCACCTGCCGATCAAAATCAGATTCGATGCGTTGCTGCTTATTGAATTTTTCATATTCTGCAAAGGCTTTTTGCTCTGCTTGCTGACGAGACACTGTGCCGTAACCTTCAAGGATTTGGTACTCATTGAAGGCTAAAAATTTATTCACACTTTCAGAAAAACTTTCCATGGTGAAGGTGTTGCGTCGCTCAATGATACCTTCTATGTAGTCAAAAAAGGCAGACACAGCACGTTCCAGTTTTTTAATATCAGCTTCGCTTAAGTAGTTTTTCGCTACCTTTGAATCGGATTTCAACACGCGGCCATCTGGCGCATTTTTATAGGTGCTCATACCCATCAAGGGTTTACTAGCATCAACATTTAAGGCAATGATTTCTGCTGCGGTATGGCCGGTAATCGCGAAATGAAACTTATCTTGCACATGTGCATAGAATTGCTGGGTGGTTTTGGATTTTGGGTCGTAGTCGATGCTGCACTCGGCAAAAATATCAGTGATTTGTTGATAGATTCGACGTTCACTGGCGCGAATAGAGCGCACTCGCTCAAGTAATTCGCGGAAATAATCTTTGCCAAAGTAACGGCCATTTTTCAGGCGCTCATCATCCATGGCAAAGCCTTTGATGATGTACTCCTTTATCAGTTGCGTGGCCCAAATGCGAAATTGAGTGGCCTGCGCTGAATTGACTCGGTAGCCGACTGATATCACCGCATCCAGATTGTAATATTTGGTTTTGCTGGTTTGGGTTTTGCCTTCGATCGCCCCATGGGCAGTGGTACGTTCCAAAATGGAACATACCACTTCTTCTTGTAGTTCATTGCTTTCAAAAATGTTTTTCAGGTGCTTGGTAATGGCTGGACGCTGCACGCCAAATAACTCAGCCATGCGTTCCTGTGTCAGCCAGATAGTCTCACTATTCAGCAGCACCTCGACTTTTACCGTGCCATTGGGTGCGGTGTAGAGTAGAAATTCGGTCGTTTGATCTTGCAGGCTTAAATGCTTGGACATCGATTTACTTCCTTATTCGTTAAGCGCCGCCTCAGCTGGTTTCGGAAAATTTAGCAACAGATCGCGGTAATACTCATATTGCTTTAGGCGCAGTTCAATTTCGCGTGGCAAGCCTTCGCTGATGGAGTTGGTGAGGGTGTCGAATTTGTCCAAGATGGCGACGATGCGTTCTTGTTCAGCAGGAGAAGGAGTGGGCACTGGAAATCCGACCAAATCCTTTTTGTTCAATGCTGGCACGCCTGCCATATTCGCAAGCCCTACTATGTCCTTCATGGCATTGGCCATGACATGATATAGAAAGCGAGTTGAGAGTATTTCACTCGTGCTGCGGATTCTGTAGCAGAGCGGACCGCACCAAAACCGACTGGTCTGATACCCCACATATCCAATACCACCCTGTCCGCGCGAAGGCGTTGTAATCGTTTCCGGCTCGGTGTTGTAGGCTGGAACATGACCTGATGGTGTTGTTCCAGCATTAACAAATGGATATTCGCCTATTTCATTACCAGCCGGGGCTTGCCCTACGCCAATACTGCATAGCTCCCCCAACGTCTTCCACTCCACCGCCCCTTCTTCAAAACTCAACAATTGGTCGCGATAGTAGTTGTATTGTTTTTTCCGTGCGGTAAGCTCGGTGGTAAGCTCGGTGGTAAGCTCGGTGGTAAGCGCAGTAAATGTATCTAAAATTCGGACGATTTCGGCTTGTATCTGAAGTGATTTCTCTGGGCTTTCAGGGCATGGGATGGGAACAACTATTTTAGCTAAATCACTGCTTGAAACCCTGCGAACCTTTGCCCCAGAAATGTACTTTCTTTTCTGCTCTTGAAATGCTTTTGTTTGAAAACAATAGGCTAGATACTTAACGTTTTGGTTATGCCGGAATAGCATCATATCGCCAGAAATGGCTGCTTGGTCACCAAGCCATGCTAGAGGTT
>CAIZDF010000150.1 GCA_903931645.1 uncultured Tolumonas sp. | reverse complement strand
TCAGGATTGGAATACACACGGAATGATTTACCACAGTGCATCAGTGCTGACATGTCAGCGGTAAACTGGTCATTCGTTCCTGCCACCGCAATAGCGGTCGGCATTCCGGCGGCCAATTCACGGGCAAAAGTTGGCCCTGATAATACGGCCAGCGGGATCTGCGCACCTAAAATCTCATGTGCCACTTCCCCCAACAGACGACCCTGTTCCGGCTCAAGACCTTTAGTTGCCCAGGCAACGCGGGTATCTTCACGCAGGAACGGTTTGATCCGCTGCAATACGTCACCAAACACATGGCTGGGCACCACTACCAGCAAATCACGGCTGGCGGAAACGGCATACGCCAGATCATCGGTTAGTTGTAATGAATCAGGAAACGGAACATCCGGCAGAAACTCCTGATTACAGCGATCTTGCTGTAAACGCGTAACCTGCTGCGGATCATGCCCCCACAGCAACACTGGCTGGCCTTTGCGGGCCAGAGAAATGGCAAGGGCGGTGCCGTAAGACCCCGCCCCCAAAACACTCAGTACTGCGGATGAATCCATTACTGTACTGCGCCAACAGGTGCTTGTTCTGCTTCCAGTTGCGCAATATGTGAAGCAAACAGTGCATCAAAGTTAACTGGAGCCAGGTTCAGTTGTGGGAATGAACCACGGCTGACCAAGCTGGCAATCGTTTCACGTGCATAAGGAAACAGAATGTTCGGGCAAAATGCGCCCAGACAATGTGCCAGGCTTTGAGCATCAAGATTAGAGGCAGTAAATATACCCGCTTGTTTCACTTCACACAGGAACGCGGTTTCTTCGCCCAGTTTACAAGTCACGGTCAAAGTCAGCGCAACTTCGTACACATCCTGACCCAGAACCTGAGTTTGCGTGTCCATATCCAGCTTCACTTCTGGTTGCCACTCTTTCTGGAAGACAACCGGTGTATTCGGTGCTTCAAAAGAAACATCTTTTACATAAATGCGTTGGATCTGGAATTCTGGTTCTGCTGCGGTGTTATTTACTGCTTCTGTCATTTTAATGCCCTTTATTAGTATTGCCTGACGGCTGTTAATGCAAAATTAAATTAGCGTTTTTTCGTGACGGGTAAGTTACCGGCACGCCATTGAGTTAAACCGCCACGCAGCAGGTAAACCTGCTTAAAACCAGCTTTAACCAGGTTACTGGCCGCTGTTTCTGCGCGAGCACCAGTTTCACAAACTACAATTACTGGCTTCTCTTTATGCTTGTCAATTTCAGTGGTATTACCCTGTTCGATTTGCGCCAGTGGAATATGATGAGAATTAGTGATGTGACCACGTACAAATTCATCTTGTGCACGCACATCGATAACCAATGCATCCTGACGATTAATCAAGGTTACTGCTGCTTGATGATCTATTTGTTTTACCGGTGAAAAAGCAGCTTTTACTGCTGTCGCCACAATCGCGGTAGCCAGACCAACCCAGGCCAGAACCAGCATTTCGTGACGTATTGCAAAATCGATGTATTCCTGCATTCTTTTTTCCCAACAACACTGAAAATAATCCGGACAGTATTACATGTGAAACGGCAGATTTACAGTATTCGCCCTGCAATGAAAATTCCTTCCGTGAAATGTGTAACGAAACGAGGTGAAAAGGTGACTAATGCAGCAGATATTGTAGAATTGACAGCAGTCGAACTTGTTTTCGTAAAATCCAAATAAAGAGGCCACACACAATGTCTACAGCTAAAAAGCCACTGGCACTGATCATCATGGATGGTTGGGGTTACAGCGATAAGAAAGAAGGCAACGCCGTTGCCGCCGCTAACACACCAAATCTGAATGCTCTGTGCGCTAAATACGCCAACACACTGATCTCTGGTTCAGGTATGGACGTAGGTCTGCCAGACGGCCAGATGGGTAACTCTGAAGTGGGTCACGTTAACATCGGTGCTGGCCGCGTGGTTTATCAAGAACTGACTCGCGTGACTAAAGAGATCCGCGATGGCGATTTCTTCAAAAACGACGCCCTGTGTAAAGCAGTTGATACTGCTGTTAGCACTGGCAAAGCAGTTCACGTAATGGGTCTGATGTCGCCAGGTGGCGTACACAGCCATGAAGACCACATCATTGGTATGATGGAACTGGCTGCTCAGCGCGGTGCTGACCAACTGTATTTCCACGCATTCCTGGATGGCCGTGATGTAGCACCACGTTCAGCGCAAGAATCTATCGAAAAATTCGATGCTGCATTCAAAAAATTGGGTAAAGGCCGTATCGCCTCTATGGTTGGCCGTTATTACGCTATGGACCGCGACAACCGTTGGGATCGCGTTCAGGAAGCTTACGACCTGCTGTGTGAAGGCAAATCAGAATTTGCGCCTTACGCTGATGCAACTGCCGCACTGGCTGCCGCTTATGCGCGTGGTGAAAACGATGAATTCGTTAAAGCTAGCGTGATCGGCGCTGAAGCCGCTCCATTGAATGACGGCGATGTGCTGGTATTCATGAACTTCCGTGCTGACCGTGCGCGTGAAATTACTCGTACATTTGTTGGTGAAGGTTTCGACGGCTTCGTGCGCAACAAACAGCCTAAACTGGCTGATTTTGTCATGCTGACCGAATATGCAGCTGACATCAAAACCTCTTGTGCTTATCCACCAACAGCATTGACCAACACCCTAGGTGAATGGTTGGCTAAACACGACAAAACTCAGCTGCGTATTTCTGAAACTGAAAAATATGCGCACGTGACTTTCTTCTTCAACGGCGGCGAAGAAAAATGCTTCCCAGGTGAAGATCGTGAACTGATTGCCAGCCCGAAAGTGGCTACCTACGATCTGCAGCCAGAAATGAGCTCAGGCGAATTGACTGACAAACTGGTTGCCGCGATCAAGAGCGGTAAATATGACGTGATCGTCTGTAACTACCCGAACGGCGACATGGTTGGTCACACTGGTGATTTTGCAGCTGCCGTTAAAGCGTGTGAAGCGGTTGATGACTCTATCGGCAAAGTAGTAGCAGCGCTGCAGGAAGTGGGCGGCGAATGTCTGATCACTGCTGACCACGGTAACGCGGAACAGATGACCAATGAAGAAACCGGTCAGGCGCACACTGCACACACCAGCCTGCCTGTTCCATTGATCTATGTAGGTCGTGAAGCAACTGCACTGGAAAACGGCAAACTGTCTGATCTGGCGCCAACCATGCTGACACTGATGGGCATGGAAGTTCCAGCCGAAATGACTGGTAAGCCTCTGATGGTTCTGAAATAATTCTCGCCCATGTGGGCAGAGCAGTTGTTTCTTATGAAATACAATCGCGTCGGCCTGTTGGTCGGCGCGTTTTTTTTTAGCGCCGTCATACAGGCGGAAGAATCAAAAAACGTCAACTCGTCGCTATCCAGCGTACGGGAACAAATCCAGCAAAAACAGCAAGCTATCCAGGTCCAGAAAAAAGATCTGGCCTCGTTGCAACAACAACTCAAAACCGATGAAGATGCGATTGCCGCGGCGAATCAGAAGTTACAGACCTCGCAAAGTCAGCTCGGTAAAGTACGCAGTAAACTGCAACGATTAGAGGCACAACGCGCCAAGCTGGAAGCAGAATCTAATCAGCAGCAACGATTGCTGGCCGAACAGTTTGATGAAGCCTACCGAATGGGTCAGCACGATTACATGAAGTTGTTGCTGAATCAGCAAGATCCCGCAGCAGTTGATCGCACGCTTGCCTATTACGGTTATATGAATCAGGCCCGCCTGAAGATCTTAAAACGATTGGATGCCACCAAAGCCGAGTTGTTACGCAATAAACAGGAAACCAATGAAAGCAGCCAGGAATTGCGCGGCTTAATTGATAATCAGCGCCAAGATCAACTGACTTTGCAGCAAAAACAGCAACAGCGCGAGATGACCGCTAAAGAGCTGAACAGTTCATTACATTCCGATCAGCAGCAATTGGATAAACTGCAATTAGCAGAAAAAGCCATGCTGCAGAAGATCGAAGAACAACGCAAACAGTTGGAAGCCGAACGCGCCCGTAAGAAGCAGGAAGCTCTGGCATTAGCGCGTGAAAAAGCCAAACAAGCGGGCAAATCCCAAGAAGCGGCGGCACGCAAAGAAGCAGCCCGTTTAGCGAAAACCGATTTGCAAGGCTTAGGTAAATCCGGGCGGATGAGCTGGCCTTTACGTGGTGCCGTGATCCGTAAATTCGGGGAAAATCGCACCGGTGAAGTCGCTTGGAAAGGGTTGCTGATTCAGGCCAATCAGGGTGCTGCGGTCAAAGCTGCAGGTAGCGGTGATGTGGTCTATGCCGATTGGCTCGATGGTTTTGGTAATGTGTTAGTTATCGATCACGGCCGTGGTTATCTCAGTTTATATGGCAATAATCAAAGCCTGACCAAACATGTGGGTCAGCGGGTTAATGCGGGTGATGTTATCGCCAATGTCGGCCACAGCGGTAACACTGGGGCGACCGGGCTTTATTTTGAGATCCGTAAAGCCGGGAAACCCGTTAATCCAGTTTCACTGCTTGGCAAATAGTACTTAGTCAAAAAGACTCGTTAAGTTAAAAAGACCCGGCATTAGCTCCGGGTCTTTTTAACTGCATAGTTATCAAATTGAAATTAATTCCTTATAAATCAATATAATAAATATTGGCACAACCCTTGATATAGATAACCCAATATCTGGTAATCGAATCAAGGAACGTCCTAATGTTTTGTATTCAATGTGAACAGACCATCTCTACCCCTGTAGCTAAAGGCTGCAGTTACACCATGGGCATGTGCGGTAAAACAGCCGAAGTATCCGATCTGCAAGACGTACTGATTTATCTGCTGCAGGGCGTTTCTGATTACGCGTTAAAAGCACGCTCGGTCGGTATCGTTGATCAAGCCATCGATGCCTATGTTTGTCAGGCACTGTTCGCCACGCTGACCAATGTGAATTTCGATGCGGTTCGTATCATCGCGTTCATCAATGAAGCACAACAAAACCGTGACTCACTGAAATCTCGTTACGAAGCCGCTTGCTTGTTAGCGGGCAAAACACCTGACGTAGCCACTGGCCCTGCCGCGTTGATTTTAACTGCTGACAAAGCAGAATTGCTGACTTGGGCACCAAATGCAGCAGTGAATCGTAACCATAAAGAGATCGGTGAAGACATTCTGGGCCTGCGCCTGCTGTGTCTGTATGGCCTGAAAGGCGCTGCCGCTTACATGGAACATGCACGTGTCTTAGGTCAGCAGGATGATGCCGTTGGTGCTGAATATCACCAGATCATGGCCTTCTTAGGTACTGAACCAACTGAAATGCAGCCATTGATCGATTGCGCGATGCAGATCGGCCAGATGAATTTCAAAATTATGGCGATGCTGGATAAAGGCGAAACTGAAACTTTCGGCCACCCAGAACCAACGAAAGTGAACATGAAGCCGGTTGCTGGTAAAGCGATCCTAGTGTCTGGTCATGACCTGCATGATTTGGAAAAGATCCTGCAACAAACTGAAGGCAAAGGCATCAACGTCTTCACGCATGGCGAAATGCTGCCAGCGCATGCCTACCCAGCTTTCAAAAAATACCCACATTTAGTCGGTAACTATGGCTCTGCTTGGCAGAACCAGCAAAAAGAGTTCGCTGCCTTCCCAGGCGCAGTGGTGATGACCTCTAACTGCATCATCAACCCGAACGTGGGTAAATACACCGACCGTATCTTTACCCGTAGCATCGTCGGTTGGCCTGGTGTGACTCACATCGAAGGTGATGATTTCAGTACTGTGATTGAAAAAGCACTGTCACGGGAAGGTTTCCCATATGATGAAATTCCACATTACACCATGACTGGTTTTGCTCGTAATGCACTGATGGCGGCTGCTCCTGCGGTGATCGATCAAGTGAAAGCCGGCAACATCAAACACTTCTTCCTGATCGGCGGTTGTGACGGCGATAAACAAGAACGTGGTTATTACACTGAAATGGCGAAAGCAGTGCCACAAGACAGCCTGATCCTGACGCTGGCGTGCGGTAAATTCAAATTCAACGACTTGGAATTCGGTGATATCAACGGCATTCCTCGTATGCTGGATGTGGGTCAGTGTAACGATGCCTATTCTGCCATTCAGTTAGCGCTGGCGCTGGCTGATGCCTTTGAATGTGGCGTGAACGATCTGCCGCTGTCTCTGGTGTTGTCTTGGTTTGAACAGAAAGCTATCGTTATCCTGTTGACTCTGCTGTCACTAGGTGTGAAAGGTATTCGTGTTGGCCCATCGGTACCGGGCTTCCTGACACCAAACCTGCTGAACTTCCTGAATGAAACATTCGATCTGAAGCCAATCACCACGGTTGAACAAGATCTGAAAGACATTCTCGCAGCCTAATCGCGAAGGCGCTTCACAACCCACATTAGCGGTGAAGCGCCAGTCATTTATACCCAAAGTAATTGGAGTTGCAGCAAGGCGACAAGAGAGCGAATCCCCATGAGCATAGATAGACTATGTGATTGGGGTGAGAGAATGCTGTCAACGATGCTGCAACTTCAAGTACGAAGGGTATAGTGCAAAATCAGACAGGAACAGTACATGACCCAATCCCCCCAAGTATGGCAACAAGGGGCTCAAACCCTGTGTTGTATTGAACGCCGGCAGGAAACTGCTGATGCCGTAACGTTAGTCTTTCGCCCGTTACAAGCACTGGCTGTCAGTTATCAGCCAGGACAATTTTTACTGCTGACTGTTGAAATTGATGGTCAGTCACATAGCCGCGCTTATTCACTGTCTTCTTCACCTTCCCGCTCTGCTGATCTGGCCGTCACCGTCAAACGAGTGACTGGCGGGCTGGTCTCTAACTGGTTACTGGATAATTTCCACACTGGCGATACGCTGAGTGCATTGGCACCAACTGGCGCGTTTTTCCTGCCAGCCGATTACAGTGCTGGTAAAATTTTACTGTGTAGTGCCGGTAGCGGCATTACGCCGATGATGTCGATGGCGCACTGGTTACTGGATAACCAACGTGAGACTGAGATCCTGTTCCTGCATAGTGCCCGTCATGCCGAAGACATTATCTTCCGCGATGAGCTGATGGCACTTGCGGCAAAATATCCGCAGTTTAAATTGTCACTGATTTTGGATAACACCACCGATGCCTTTGTTTGTTATCAGGGCTTCCTGAACCCGGTGTTGTTTGATCAGTTAGTACCCGATCTGAGCGATTGCCATGCGTTCATGTGTGGCCCGCCCCCTTACATGGATTCATTGGAAAGCTGCTTGCGCGATCGCCAGTTCCCGATGCAGAACAGCCACAAAGAATCATTCACCCCTGATGCTCCTATCGTGTCGGATGAAACACTTTACAGCCAATTCAGTCAGGAAGTCACCTGCTATGGTGCGAGCAGTGAAAGCACCAATCAACAAAACGTATAGGAAG
>CAIZDF010000149.1 GCA_903931645.1 uncultured Tolumonas sp. | reverse complement strand
GACCATTACAACATTGGTCGTTACTTAATCAGTTAACCGGTAAAAAACGCCAATAGTTCATATTTCTGGTATATAACCCAACGCTAACAAACAACTAAGACTAAAATAATAAGAAAATCAAACCATGCAATCCGGTTATATAACTGCAATTTATTTTAGTCTTAGTATTGAAATGGCCGTGCCGAGTCCCCATAAAGTGGTGCCTGTTTAAAATCACAATCAGGAATTTGGCATTTCATCTGACGTTTGTGAGGAAGTTTCAGGCTTGGCTAACATTTTTGGCCAACGGATTTGCGAGGCGAGGCGGGTTCTGGTATAGATACCGGCCTCAAAATTCAGTGCCAGCACACAGTGACGTGCTGTGTCATGTAAAGGTAGGAGATAGGCATGTCAGCAGAAGATACCAAAAAATCTCTGGGACCGCTGGCCGTCGCGGGTGTTACCCCTTATCAGCCAGCCGCTGGTGAGGAGTACATGAATGACCAGCAGAAAGAGCACTTCCGGAAAATTCTGGAAGCCTGGAAAACCCAGCTGCGCGAAGAAGTTGACCGTACCGTTGATCATATGAAAGATGAAGCGGCCAATTTCCCAGATCCAGTTGACCGTGCAGCACAGGAAGAAGAATTTGCTCTGGAATTACGTGCGCGTGATCGTGAGCGTAAACTGATCAAGAAAATCGAAAAGACCCTGAAAAAACTGGAAGAAGATGACTTCGGTTATTGTGAATCTTGTGGGATCGAAATCGGTATTCGCCGCCTTGAAGCACGTCCGACCGCAGAATTGTGTGTTGACTGCAAAACGCTGGCTGAGATTAAAGAAAAGCAGCAGGTTGGCTAAACTGCTACTGTTTATGCTCGACTTGTTAAGGTCTTGGCATAAAAAGGGAGCTACGGCTCCCTTTTGTTATTTTACCTGCACACGATTATGACTTATATCGGACGTTTCGCTCCCTCGCCTTCCGGCCCATTGCATTTTGGCTCGTTAATCGCAGCTGTCGGCAGTTATCTGCGCGCTCGTGCGCAGCAGGGACGCTGGCTGATCAGAATTGAAGATATCGATCCGCCTCGTGAACAACCCGGTGCGGCGGCACAAATTTTACATACGCTAGAACGTTTTGGCCTGCATTGGGACGGTGAAGTCATTTATCAAAGCCAGCGCCACGAACGTTACCAAGCCGTGCTCGATGAGCTATATCGACAAGGTAAAACTTACCATTGTCGTTGTACTCGCGCGCAGATCCAGGCTGCAGGTGGGTTTTATCTTGGCACCTGTCGCGATAAACAATATCCAGCATTGAATGCTGCCGTGCGTCTACGTGCAGATGAGCCTTGTTTATCTTTCCATGACCAGTTATTGGGCTTAATTGAGGTTGAACCTCGGTTGGTCAGTGAAGATTTTATCTTAAAGCGCCGTGATGGCCTGTTTGCCTACAATCTGGCTGTAGTGATTGATGATGCCGATTGTGGTGTCACAGAAGTCGTCCGAGGCGCCGATCTGCTTGAGCCTACGGTGCGCCAAATAACACTTTATCAGCAATTAGGCTGGTCAGTGCCTAACTGGTTACATCTACCGCTGGCGTTACAACAAAACGGACTGAAACTGTCAAAGCAAAATCACGCCCCAGCTATTGATGAGTTGCCGGTAGTGGAAACCTTATGTCAGGCATTACTGTTTTTGGGGCAAACGCTGCCAGAAGATACCGCAGAAATGACGGCTGAAAGTTTGTTGCGTTGGGCAGTTGAACACTGGCAGTTGTCATCAATTCCAACAACAGCCAGTGTTCATCATGATCAAGAAAACATCAGGTTTAAGAGCGGAAATTTAACTTAGCGTGCCATGGCGCCAGATAATGATAAATCACTGGCGTCAGATAGAGTGTCACCACCTGCGACAACATTAAGCCGCCGACGATTGCCACACCAAGCGGTTGTCGCAATTCAGAGCCCGCACCATAGCCTAAGGCGATGGGCAACGCACCGGCCAACGCAGCAATACTGGTCATCATGATGGGCCGGAAACGCACTAAGCAGGCTTGATGAATGGCTTGATCCGGTGCCAGCCCTTCCCGCTCTCGCTCCAGCGCAAAGTCGATCATCATGATGGCATTTTTCTTCACGATCCCAACGAGCAGTAATATCCCCACGAAGGCATATAAGGTCACTGGGAACTGGAATAACCAGAGTGTCAGCAAGGCACCTAATCCCGCAGAAGGTAAACCGGAAAGAATCGTTAACGGATGCACGAAACTTTCATACAGCATCCCCAATACGCCATACACCACCAGCAATGCCAGAACCAGCAACACCATCATATTGGATTGTGAACTGGCAAACGCAGCCGCACTGCCCTGTAAACTGGTCGTCAATGATGCAGGTGGAGACAACTCCGCTTTGACACTATCCAATGCTTTTAGTGCATCACTCAGCGCCATACCTTGTCGCATATTAAAAGAGATAGTTGCAGCGGGCAGCGTTCCCAAGTGGTTCACTGTCAAGGTTTGTGGCTGGCGTTTAAAGCTGGCCACAACATCTAACGACACCAGAGAGCCATTACTGCTACGTACCTGGATCCGACTTAAATCGGTCGTCTGTTGCTGGCGTTCAGGCAGCACTTCCAAAATCACCGAATATTGATTGGTATCGGCATAAATAGTGGAAATCTGCCGGGCCGCAAAGGCACTTTGTAACGCGATTTCAACCTGGCTATAACTCAGCCCGTAGCTGGCTAACTTGTCACGATCCACTGAAATCGCTAATCCGGCGCCGACTACCTCCTGATCACTGGTAACATCCAGTAATCCGGGAATGGCTTTGATTGCCGTTAAAAAGCGATCGTGCCACAGCTTCAGTTCATCGAAGTCGTTACTTTGCAATGTAAACTGATATTCCGACGCACTCGACATACCACCAATTTTAATCATTGGTGGGTTACGCAGATAAACACTGATGCCAGGAATACGGTTCACTTTGCGTCGTAATTCAGCAATCACGTTATCCGCAGAAACACGTTGTTCACGCGGAATCAGACGGATAGTCATGGAACCGCCATTCGCGCTACCGTTCGGGCCGGTACTCCCCACCGATGACATGAAGGCGGCCACGTTAGGATCATCCCGAACGATCGCAGCCAATTGCTGTTGCATCCGCGATAAGGTTGCAAAAGAAGTATCGGGTGCCGCCTTTGAGGTCAGTGATATTTGCCCACTATCTGTGCTAGGTAAAAAGTCTTTCGGTAGTTGCTGATAGAGCACGACCGTTAACCCAATACTGGCAGCAAAACTGAATATCATCCAACGCGGGTGACGTAGTGCCGTGACAAGAGAAAGACTGTAACTTTCCGTCAACGCGCTGAAGCCATTTTCCAACCATTGCGCAAAACGCCCCTGAATTTTAGCTTCATGCTGAGGACGCAAAACCCGGCTACACAACATCGGCGTTAACGTCAGCGAAATCAAACCAGACACAGCAATCGCCGCGCTGATGGTGACGGCAAATTCATGCAACAACCGCCCCATCAGTCCACTCATAAACAGCAATGGAATGAATACAGCGATCAGTGATAACGTCATCGAGAGTATGGTAAAGCCAATTTCACGGGCGCCTTTGCGCGCCGCTTGCATGGCACTCAT
>CAIZDF010000148.1 GCA_903931645.1 uncultured Tolumonas sp. | reverse complement strand
GCATCAGTATCTCAACACTGATATCCGAACCTGAAATATAAAAAAGCTGCCTATCTAAACCGAGGCAGCTTTTTTTATGCTTTAATCGCTAATTTTTGTGCATAAAAAAGCCTGACATCAAGCCAGGCTCTTAATTGACTGCTTTTTAAGGCAGCTATAACGGCAAATTAGAACAGAATACGTGCTTTTAAGGTGCCATCGATTTCTTTCAGACGCGCCAGCGCGATATCGCTGTGCTCAGTTTCCACTTCAATTACAACATAACCGATGTTGGCGTTGGTTTGCAGGAACTGACCCGCAATGTTGATACCTTCATCAGCAAATGCCTGGTTGATCTTATTCAGAACACCTGGCTGATTGCGGTGAATGTGTAACAGACGGCTGGTTTTACGACCCAGTTCTGGCAGTGATACTTCAGGGAAGTTAACAGCAGACAGAGTTGAACCGTTATCTGAGTATTTGATCAGTTTGCTAGAAACTTCGATCCCGATGTTTTCCTGCGCTTCTTCGGTAGAACCACCGATGTGCGGAGTCAGGATCACGTTATCAAACTTCTGCAATGGAGAAACGAAACGTTCGCCATTGGCTTTTGGTTCAACTGGGAATACGTCGATAGCTGCACCAGCCAGATGACCACTTTCCAGAGCATCAGCCAGATCATCAATTTTCACCACGGTGCCGCGCGCTGCGTTGATGAAAATAGAGTTCTTTTTCATCTTCGCGAATTGTTCTGCACCAAACATGTCTTTAGTAGACGCTGTTTCTGGTACATGCAGGGTGATCACATCAGACTGCGCTAACAACTCATCCATGGGAGCTACCTGAATAGCGTTACCCATAGACAGTTTGTTTTCGATGTCGTAGTAAAAAACTTTCAAACCAATGCTTTCTGCGATAACACTCAACTGGCTACCGATATGGCCGTAACCTACGATACCTAATTTTTTGCCGCGCGCTTCAACAGAGTTTGTTGCGCTCTTATCCCAGTCACCACGATGTGCGCCAGCGTTTTTATGCGGAATGCCACGCAGCAACAACAGAATTTCACCCAACACCAGTTCAGCTACACTGCGAGTGTTAGAGAATGGTGCGTTGAATACAGGAATACCGCGTTTTTCTGCTGCAGCCAGATCAACTTGGTTGGTGCCGATACAGAAACAACCGATAGAAACCAGTTTCTGTGCTGCATCAAGAACACGTTCAGTCAGGTGAGTACGAGAGCGGATACCAATGAAGTGTACATCGCGGATTTTTTCGATCAGCGCTTCTTCTTCCAGTGAACCTTTCACATATTCCACATTGGTGTAACCAGCAGATTTGAAATTATCTACTGAGTTTGGATGCACACCTTCCAGCAGTAATACCTTGATCTTGTCCTTATCCAGAGAATATTTGGTCATGTCAGCGCTCCCTTTTACGCAACGTCATTGGATTGCGTAGTAAATTAACAAAAAAGGGGAGGCTGCGCCAAGGAAGAATGCCTTTGCGTAATACAAATTTTCTATAGGTGTAACTCCTATTACCTATATCACTAAAACCATGCAAAACATGTACCTTAAACACATTCTGAGCTAACACGCTGGACTCTGCAGCAGGTTGGTCATATGGTTATCGACAATAAGAGATGAGGATAGCTATGAATATTATTTTTGATATTGGCAACGTGTTGGTGAAATGGGATCCGGTAGAAATTGTGCGTTCAGTGATCACAAACCCAGGCGCGGTAAGAGTTGCGGAACATTTATTTGCGCATCAAGACTGGTATGAGATTGATCGCGGTTCGCTGACCATTCCGGAAGTAATTCAGCGCGCTGTAGAGCGAACTGACATAGACGAAGATATTGTTGCTGCGATTTATCACGCTGTGCCCGCCTCATTAACCCCTATTTCTGAAAGTATTCTTTTGCTGAAACAGCTTAAACAAGCGGGACATGGCATTTATGCATTATCCAATATGGGGCACGATAATGCGGCGTATTTAGCGGAAACTGCATCATTCTGGGGTGAGTTCGATGCGAAAGTGATCTCTGCGGAGGTTAAATTGATTAAACCTGATCCCGCAATATATGAATATTTACTTAATCAAAATGGTCTGACCAATTCTGATTGCATTTTCATCGATGATTCGCTGGCTAACATTAAAATCGCAGAAAGCTTGGGGATAAAAAGTATTCATTTTCATTCGGCAGACCAAGCCCGAGATGAGTTGAGAAGCTATATATCATGGCCTGAATAGCTAGGTCTTAAGCGAAAAATGATCTAAATCATCTATCAGTATTAACGGCAATTTAATTCATTGCGAAATAGGTGACTCGTCGACTGTAATAGGGGAGAATAACCTGTCAAGTTAGTTACCTATTGGTCTTACCAATTTGTTGTGCTAAATCCGACAGTAACAAAACATCTTGTTGGGGTGTGTGACATTTAGTGCACATTTTTATGCAAGGAAAAACCCAGATAAGCGTATTTATACTCTGTATTTGTAGGCTTCTGTGGAGGATATGTTTGTTCTGGTCGATTGGCATAAAAAATGATGCTTGGCGATGAGAGCTGTCGGAACTGCATTATGTAGTTTTGCAGGAATTTCAGGCTGCATCTAAAAGCTGAAACTTATGGTCAGCAAGCACGAGTATAATGAACATAAGTGGTTGAGCCAGTTTTTAGACGTTACCTTTAGCAGGCCATCGCTGAACGATGATGTGT
>CAIZDF010000147.1 GCA_903931645.1 uncultured Tolumonas sp. | reverse complement strand
TCCCCACAGGGGAGGGAAATAATAAAATGTTTGAACGGAGTTTTAACAGATGGATTTAGAGTGGCTTGTTTTTCAATATCTTTAATAAAACCTGAGATGTCTGCATTGTGGGCGGGGATCCGGTGAAGTTCATCGCCATTAAAAACTAATGTTGGATCTGGTAGGCTGATTAAATTTGAACATATATACTCAACACTGTTATCGATAGTAACTGATTTTAGATGCTCCTTGGTTCGGCCAAAAATATATTCAATAATATGCTTGGCATCTGTACGGTTCCCCGATTTGTTTTTGCAGCTAATGATTTCATTGATCATGTCTTTTCTCCAACATGGTCGCCATCATATTTCTCATTTCATCTGCGGTGAATGTATGAATGGTGAAATCAAAAAGCGTCTTTTTATCTAAGTTGCCGTACAATTCCTGCCTAACTAGGGATAATAGATCCATCAAAGTAAAAAGGTTTTGCAATGTTATTTTTATGTTTTGTTCTTTCGCAAAACCTTTATTCTTATCTATTTCATGGATCAGTAAAGTCACTTCAGAAAACACAGTATTTAGCTTTTCAGCGATTTCTTTATTTATCTCGGGGATTTTTAATTCAGGTGGTTCGAGAGTGCTCGTTGCTAAGGCGCGTAGGAAGGAGGACATATCATCATATCCCCAAGCGATACGCGCCTTTTCTGCAATGTCGAGTTCTATCTTGTTAAAGTTTGTTGTTTCTCGGTTGGTTCTTTTTAAATGATCAGTAATGATGATTTTTTTGTTTCTTGGTATTAAGTTGGCAAATGGATCGTTATAATTATTATTCATGCTCGCACTTCCTTTTTATTATTATATTTATTTTTCTTTTAACTATATTCTACCTATCTCCGGAAGGAGATATCAACTGTTATTTTCAGTAGTTACGATAAGTAACTACTGAAACCTGCTTGCTAGCCAAATAAACAATATAAATATATTTACAGTGACTCTTATTTTATATGTATCAATTTTGTTGGTTGAATTTATTTTGCACTCTTAGTTTGCAAGCTTGTTTTTGCTGAATTTACTTTGCTTTCACAGTCTGCGAATTATTGGTTATACTTTGTCTTTTTAATAATCACTTAATAAAATTAATCATGAATATTTTAAGCTTGAATAATATCTATTGCTTAAATGTCTCTCATATTTATAGTCACAACGACTTAAGCGATTATTGGCTTTTTTGGATATTCATGCTGTTGCGATGATGAACCAAATTTTTTTCAGATTTTGGTGTTTGTGTTAGTTTTATCTATCAATCTCATGCCGGCTTGAGAAATGGATAGGTGGATGTTGCGTAAAGGCCAGTGTCACCCTCATCCCAGCCATTTGCGCTTGCACGTTCATTTGTCGGTATTGTCTTACCAGTGCTTGCTCTTCCTCATCCCACTCATTGTGTCTATGAGATGGTTGCGGCGTGACATAACCCTCGGGTTGAGTCATCTCAAAGAAGATGTCTTCGCAACGTTTCACATGAGCTGGCGAAATATTCTGATCGATAATTTTGGCATAGCGTTTGGTCACCATGTCAACATCTACATGCCCCATATTTCGGGCGATCACCGCGATCGGCATGCCTGCGGAGATCATCTGGCTGGCATAGGTGTGTCGTAACTGACTGGGTGGGCGATAACGTACGCCGCAATCCAGGCAGTGTTGTTTAAAAAAGCGGTCACGAAAGTCCTGATCATCCACGTAAAACTGTTTTGTCCGTGAGTTCAATGCCAATAGATGCAGTTCTACTTTGCGTGGTTTGCTTCGGTCTTTGGTGTCGATCAGCAATGATGTTGCGGAACGTTTCTCTGTGTGGGCCATTAACACCTGGATCGCCTCGATCGCTTGTTGATTGAGAGGGATTGTGCGTTTGGAACATTTGGTTTTGGGGATCTTATAGGCTTTTTCAACGACGGCGTACTGCACCGTCAGCGTCTTTTCAATCAAATTGATGTGTTCCCGCGATATCGCAAACAGCTCACTTATCCGCAGTCCAGTGCAAATATTCAACTGGATCAAGGCAGTTTCTACTGGATACTGTTCCTTTTTCATTTTCGACAGCAAGCGTTGGATCTCATTCACGGTAAACGGATCGGCTATGGATTCATCATCACAGGGTAAATTGTGCTTGTTGGCCATAAAATCATGTGCAATGACACCGTCATTGTACGCGCGTTGCATGATGTCACGTAAAAAGCCCAGATACTGATTAACTGTGCGATTTTTGTAACCCCGTATGGTGGTCAAATCCGCAATAAATAAGTCGATATTCGACTGTGTTAATTCGGCAAATTTAATCTCACCAAATGCACGGGGACGTAGATCCCGGCCATGACGGCGAAAGTGAAATTGCTTCATGTCGCGTAATTTTCCACTGTCTATTCTGATGGTGATGCGCTGGTTATTACTGCTCGCCATCAACGTTATTTTAAAATCAATCGCCTCCGCTAGGGTTGTTGGTTGATATTTTTCATTCGTCATAACTCTTCCTCAATTTAATTGAGGTGACTATACGCAAAGAATATTTGTGTTGTCTATTGTGAAAAAACAATAACGCATTGAAATATATGACATATTTTGTCATTTTTTTTATCGTATCTAATGAAATCAATAACTTATAACAGCATCTTTATATTAATTAGTTTAAATTATTTGAACCATGTTTGATCTAAATCAATAAACAATTTTCTTGTCCATTATTTACTTTTTTATATAATTCAGGCAATTGAACGAAATCCGCGGGGAATAGCTCAATTTTTTCTCGCAACAGGCTCAAATTCACGCGTTTGCCATAACGGCCAAAGGTAATGCCCTGTTTGGAATGTCCCACCAATTCCGCCACGATATGCTCTGCCACATCCGCTTGCTGTAATTCATCGATAAAGGTGTGCCGTAGTCCGTACACCGTTGGGCGACCTTTACCGACAATACCGGCGTGCGTCAGGTGCCGCGCATACCGGATGAGCAGGTTGTGCGACCAATCCGAATCGGGACCAAACGGTTTATCATCAAATAGGTACTTATGCGTTTTACGCGCCGTGACGTAGTCCAGAAAGCCATGTTGTAACAGTGCACTGTGCAGCGGTACCGTGCGATAGGCATTTTCGGTCTTCAGCGTTCCATCAGCTTCACCGGCTTCGATTTTCATGCACCAGATCCCATCAATACTCTGGATATTCTGGCTTTTGAGCTGGCACGCCTCGGACGGACGTAACCCGCCATACAAACATAACAACGGCACCCAGAAGTCCTGTGGTTTGAGTTTTTTGTACTTGTGCTGCTGTTTGACACGCAGACAAGTAAATAACTGCAACACTTGCGCTTTGCTCCAACGGGTACGTTCGGTATCGGCGCGGTTCTTGGCGGCTTTTTTCCCGGCGGTGATACCGGCTAGTGGATTCGTACTGCAATAACCCAACGTCAGGCACCAGCCAAAAAACTGTTTTGCTGAGTTCAGGTAGTTGGTTTTGGTTTTATGACTTTTGGGTTGCTGTAACAGCTGATTACGGTACTCCTGCGTGAGCACCGGGGTGATTTGGTCCACCTGTGTCAGTTTTTTATCGTTCATCCAGGTAATTAAATCGCCCACACGCAAGCGCAGCTGTTGAATGGACTTGTTTTGAATACCTTCACATGCTTTGGCGGTCAGGAATGCGTCTAACGCTTGTTTAAGCGGCATGCCGCTGGGTGGCAACTCACTGGGTGCTGGAAAGTCTTGCGGTGTGCTAACAGATTGATGGGACGGGGAGAAACAGAAGCCTTGTTGGCGAAATACCGCAATTTCGTTGCGGATCCATTTTTGGAAACTACGGGGAGAGGTATTAGTACGAGTATCGATCTGTGCGATCAGTTCACGCAAATGGGCGGCCATGGCCAAATTACGACTGATAGCGACTTTGCGTTCTTTGGTTTGGAGTGAAGCACGAATACAGAACTGAAGATCTTGATCCCGAAGTAACTTCGGGAGAGGCATGCGGGTGTAATAAACACCGTGTGGATTCTTGATCAGAAACATGATTGACTCACCTAATTGACCCACTTAAGTGATTATCTATATTTTGTTTCAAGAATTTGCTTACAAATCAGTAAGAAAAGATGGCGGTGAGGGAGGGATTCGAACCCTCGATACGTTGCCGTATACACACTTTCCAGGCGTGCTCCTTCAGCCACTCGGAAACCTCACCATATTTTCGTCTACGGGAAACGCACTGCGTATTACCCTTTCGACGGGGCGCTACTCTAGGTCAAAGGGCATATATGGTCAATGCTTTTTTGTGAAAAAATCATCGCACTAGGCGGTTTTCCTGCTCATCCGTATAATCACTGTTCAGATCGGTAAAAAGGTAAACAATGAATGCGGCTGCAAGTAACGTGTGAAGATCGATTGGGGCTAACCAGAGAGCTGCTAGCGCAGTTAGAAGATAACCAAATTGATTTGCGCGGCATCGAAATTGACGTGGCGGGAATTATTTATCTGCATCTGCCCGATGTTGATTTTGCCAACTTGCAGAAATTGTTACCCGATTTACGCCGTATTACGGGCGTTACCGATGTAAAAACGGTCGCGTATATGCCATCAGAGCGTGAACATCACGAAATCAAGGCATTAATGAAAGCTTTACCGGATCTGGTATTTGCGCTCGATATCAAAGGGCGTCTGACACAAGCCAATGATGCTGTGCTGAATATTCTTCGGTTATCACTGAAAGATATACAAGGTGTACAGGCGGGCAGTTTTCTCAAAGGTTTTGCTTTTCTGCAATGGTTTGCATCAGGTAATCCACAGCCGGAAACCTGCAAACTGATTTTTGCCAGTGAAGAGTTTCTGGCAGATATTCTACCGATCTCTATTCCTGACTCACAAGGCGTTGATCATTTAGCGGGTGCGGTTGTGGTGCTGAAATCGGCACGACGGGTAGGGCATCACTTCAACTTATTGCATAGCTACGATGACAGCAGTTTTGAATATTTTTGCACTGAAAGTCAGCTCATGCAGCAGTTATTACATCAGGCGCGTCGTTTTGCGATGCAAGATCAACCCTTACTGATCATGGGCGAAACTGGCTCTGGTAAAGAGATGTTGGTGCGGGCTTGCCACCGGGCCAGCTTACGGGCCAATGGTCCTCTGTTGACGTTGAATTGCGCGGCATTACCCGATGATGTGGCGGAGCATGAATTGTTTGGTTCTGCTGCCGGTGCATTCGGCCCCGATTGGCCGGGTAAGATGGGCTTACTGGAGCAAGCCAGTGGCGGTGCTTTCCTGCTGGATGAGGTCGCTGAAATGTCACCGCTGCTGCAAAGTAAATTATTACGTGTGCTGCAAGATGGTCGTTTTCATCGTGTTGGGCAGGAAAGCGAAGTGGCAGTAGATGTCCGGCTTTATTGCACCACTCGGAAATCGCTGGCAGAGCAAGTGCGCAAAGGGCTGTTTCGGGAAGATCTGTTTTTCCGACTTAATGTTTTAACGCTGGAAATGCCGACATTACGGCAACGCTTAGCTGATATCATGCCGTTGGCACAACAGTTCTGTAGCCGCATCAGTGATGAATTACAACGTCGTCGCCCACGTTTTTCCCGTTCGATGACCGAGTTCTTAAACAGTTATCCTTGGCCGGGGAATGTGCGCCAGCTGAAAAATGCACTGTATCAAGCGCTAACTTTGTTGGAAGGCGAGGAATTAACACCGGACATGCTGCGTTTACCGTTGATGGATGCCCATGAATCAGCGGCTGAGCAGTGGTTTGAAGGTTCTTTACCGGAGGCTACAAAACGCTTTGAGCGGCTTATGCTTGAGCGGCTCTATCCGCTTTATCCTTCCAGTCGGCAATTAGCGCAACGTTTGGGCCTTTCACACACGGCGGTGGCGAATAAATTGCGTGATTATGGTTTGAATAAAACAGATGCAACATAACGGGCAGCTAAGGCCCGTATTGTTATTCTGTGGTGGTGATTGGCTGTGATATTAAATTGATATCCCGATCATCAATTTGCAGATACCAGAGATCAGTATTCCAATCGCCCAATACAATTCGGCGGACTTTTTGGCCATTATTCAATGACAATTCATGGATCATGGGTCGATGCGTATGTCCATGGATCATCAAAGTCGCCTGATGTTGTGCAAAGCAATCATTCACGCTACTAGGGGTAACATCCATGATGCTGCGGCTTTTTTGTTGTTTACCTTTGTGGCTACCTTGCCGGATTTGTTGTGCAATCTTGACCCGACGTGATAACGGTAAATGTAAAAACACCCACTGCAGCCAAGGCCAACTGGTGATGCGCCGAAAACGCTGATAGGCCTCATCATCGGTACACAACTGATCGCCATGCAATAATAACGTTCTTTGTCCTGCCATTTCGCAAGAGTAGATCGGTGGTAACAGCGTCATGCCGCATTCCCGGGCAAATCGTTTTCCGATCATGAAATCCCGGTTGCCATGGGAATAGAATAACCGGCAGCCCTGCTCAGAAAGTGTTTTTAAGGCGAGGGTGATTTGTTGTTGTAATGGCGATTGCTCGTCGTCGCCGATCCAGAATTCAAACAGATCGCCAAGAATATACAGCTCATCAGCCTGCGTCGCTTTCGTGGCTAAAAAATGAATAAAGGTGTTAGTCAGGTCAGGGCGGGCTTCACTGAGATGCAGATCAGCAATAAAAAGTTT
>CAIZDF010000146.1 GCA_903931645.1 uncultured Tolumonas sp. | reverse complement strand
GCTGCAACCAAACGAGCTGGTGTGCCATATAATTTATTGGTGAAATCAATTTCTTGTTTACGTTGTTCGGTAATCGACATGGCTGAAAGAATAGCATCGATTTTTTTCGCTTTCAGTGATGGGATCAGACCATCGAAATCGCCTTCTACCCATTCACATTTGGCTTTCAGACGTTTACACATCTCGTTGCCCAGATCGATATCAAAACCAGCCAGCGAACCATCAGCTGCTTTTACTTCAAATGGTGCATAACCAGGTTCCACACCAAAGCGGATCTCTTTGATTTCAGCAGCACTAACATTAGATACAGCTAAAGCAATAGCGGCAAACTGCATGATTCTGCGAAAGTTCTTCATCTTTATTCCTATGCTTGATAATCAATTCTGGAATGCACGCATCATGAGTGTAAACGTGCGATATAAAAATCTTATCAAAAGAATGACAGAAACAAAATATTCTGCATCCCATTTATTTCACAGAATTAAATATATTTATTCAGAATCACTGTCTTAATATGGCATTAGTCCGCAAATCCGCTGCTATCTATGCAAAGACAGCAGTCGAATCGACTGTTAAAACAGCCTACAGATTGTAACGCGCCCGATCTGCGGCAATACAAAGTAACGCCATAATAGTTAATGCATCAGAGATAACACCGCTGCGGATCATTGCCAACAAATCATCAAAAGTATGCAATTCGACCTGAATGTCTTCTGTTTCTTCTAGATCTTGCGTTCCTTCCGTCAGCTGACGAGCAATAAACAAGGCACCACATTCATTAGTCACTGAATTTGAAAGATAAAAATTAGTTAATAGCGGCTCAATTTCCCTTGCGGTGTAACCTGTTTCTTCCTGTAACTCACGTAGTGCTGTTTGCTGCCAATCTTCCCCCTCTGGTGCACCACCTTCAGGAATTTCCAGAGAACTCTGATTCCCAATGGCATAACGGGTTTGTCGTACCATGACAATCCGGCCATCATCTAACACGGGCACAACACCCACGCCTCTGTTTTTAAATTCGACCACACCGTATTGAGATGGATTACCTGCTGGCGTAAGCACATCATCGTGTCGCACTTTGAGCCAAGGCGATTCAAATACTACTTTTGAAGCTAATGTTTTCCAGATGCTCATTTATTTTTGATCCCTCTACTTGCCCAGCTATAGGATGGAAGTTCATAATTTGTGCGATTTTAACAGGAGGACCAGATGAAATCGAAAACATCACCAGCCAGCTATCAACATCAGCGGGGCACTATTACAGATAATCATTTACAAGCGTTAGTGACGGATAAACTTTTTCGTAGTCGTGTTGAACAGAACATTAAAGGAAAAGGAAGTTATCGCCGGAATGCAAAACATCGTCGCCAAGACGAGTTCAGTCTAAAAATTGCTGCCTAGTTGTTTTTACACTGAATTTGTCTTTGCTCACTAAAAGAACAAACGAAACATTTCCTGCTTTTTTACGCTTGCCTGAATCAAATCATATCGTTATTATGCCGGCACATCGAAACGATGAATATGCGCGTCCTTAGCTCAGCTGGTTAGAGCACCACCTTGACATGGTGGGGGTCGATGGTTCGAGTCCATTAGGACGCAACATGTTTTCGATAGCAAAAATCTCTTAAGTGCGTCCTTAGCTCAGCTGGTTAGAGCACCACCTTGACATGGTGG
>CAIZDF010000145.1 GCA_903931645.1 uncultured Tolumonas sp. | reverse complement strand
GCAGCCTGGGCAAAAGTAATGAACGCAGATCGGTTTGATCTGGTTTAAATTCTCAGAATGGGGGCACAAGCCCCCAATTTTATTAGTGCTATGCTGTTTCAGCTAAATAATCAAGAAATGCTTAAATACACCACATAAAGATAAAACTCCCCTACATGCTATTTTTTCAAAATCAAAAATTAGATTTCAATGCATTTAATAGGAACCGTTCGGCCAGACTGCCTTTCTTTATGACTTCTTTTGCCTCGAGGATACTGAACCAATCAGCTTTATCTATTTCATGATTAATGTTGCTTAAATCCTCCGAATCCACCACGCAGCAGTAATTAAAAACCAGCGTATTTGATTTCTCATAATATTCGCTCTTCATATAACGATGGCTGATAACTTTCAGGCCGGTTTCTTCTTTAGTTTCGCGGCGTACAGTTTGTTCCGCATCTTCACCTTGCGCAATGTAACCAGCGACTAAGATGTAATCGGGTCGTCCATATTGTTGGATCAATAAGATTTTATCTTCAGTTTTATTGAATACGACACAACTGACGGCGGTATTAAAGATTGGAAATCGGAAGGTATTGCACGAACTACAGAAGGGCACTGTACCTTCATGCTCACACTCTTTGGGGGTTAATGCAGTTCCACATTCATAGCAGTGCTTCATGATCTATCCTCAAAAACGGGTAGTACGCTACCCATGACGATTATTAGTGGTAAAAATCTACAGCAGAATTTGATAAAAGGTTTAATGATTTTTGCCGGATTGCGAAATTGACCAACCCTTTATTTGGTTATGCTCGACAGCCCAATGCTAGGTTTTTACGGGCTTTTTGACATTTTGATGCAATCAATATCAGTTAGTTGAGACTAGAAGTGAAAACTGGAAACGTATTGTTTCCACTGTATAAACGATATGTGCATTTATCGTCGGTATGGCTGAATTTATAGTGTAATGATCTTTATTCAGTAATATCAGGACGATTTATGTTCCGACCAAAAGTTGCACTTTTTTTGACAGCACTGACTGTGTTTTACAGTGCTATGATCAGCGCCCAAGACGCTAACTTACAAACATGGTTGAATGAGTTTATTGCGCCAGTTCATGCCAATAAATCACCGGCAGAAAAAGAGACCATGCTTCAAACAAACCTTGGTTTGTTACGAGGTTCTGCAGTTGAGAACCTGAAAATCTTCCGCGGTATTCGTTATGCACAGGCTCCTGTGGGTGACAAACGCTTTGCACCACCCGTTGCAGTTCCAGCATGGCAAGGCGTGAAAGATGCTACCAATTTTGGCCACATGTGTTTGCAGCCGGTGCAGGGCGATTTCTCAGAAGACTGTCTATTTTTGAATGTCTGGACACCAGCAAAAGCTTCGCAAGATAAATTACCTGTGTATGTGTTTATCCATGGTGGTGGTTTCAGCATGGGAGCGGGTTCCCAGCCGCTTTATGAAGGAAGTGCCCTTGCTAAATCAGGCATTGTAGTTGTGACGCTGAATTATCGTTTAGGCACACTGGGTTTTCTGCCTTCAAAGGCGGCATATCAGAAATATGGCACCACTGGAAACTGGGGGATGCTTGATATGATTGAAGCCCTGAAATGGGTTCAGAATAATATTCACGCGTTTGGCGGTGATCCGGCGCGGGTCACTATTGGTGGTGAATCTGCGGGTTCATTTGCTGTGAGCACTTTGATCAACTCACCTAAAGCAAAGGGTTTGTTTAGTCAGGCGATTATGGAGAGTGGTGCGCTACCGATGGTCACCGCAGTTGCACCTGCAACCGCATTATCATTGCGTCAGGCTAAAGCGGAATCAGTAAAATACTTTGCGAAGTTTGATCTGAAAGATAATAACCGGGGGCTTGCTGCGTTACGGAAAGTGCCAGTTGAAAAGATTGTCACAACTCAGCTTCAATATCCTCAATTACGCATGCCGCAGGTTGGTGGTTTCTGGCCTGTGCCGGATGGTTATCTGTATCGCGCTAACCCTGTGCAAGCGATCCAAGAGGGGAATATCAATCAGGTTAAGTTGTTAGCTGGTTTTAATACCGATGAGGGTAGTTTGTTTATTCCACCAACAACAACCGTAAACGATTATAAATCGCTGGTGAGTAGTATTTACGCTTCTAATGCTGAAACGGTTTTATCTCGCTTCCCAGTTACGAACAAGAATGTATTAAGCCAAATGAACAATGTCGTCACACTGAGTTT
>CAIZDF010000144.1 GCA_903931645.1 uncultured Tolumonas sp. | reverse complement strand
TTCACGACTCCCGCTGTAACCTTCCATTGAGAAGGTAAATGCAGAATCACTGTCTTGCGTTGCTTGCGGTTCGCTGACATCGATATCCGCGCGCATGGAGGTTCGGCCACTATAACGGTGTGGTGAACGCGCGAGTTTTAACCCTTTGATACGGAATTTTGCATTCGGTGCCGCATCAACCATGGCGCGCAGTGTTGGAACAGCGTCGACACAACGGTTAATGAGTTCATCCATGACACCCCAATCCATCCGACGATGCACCAGCAGGCTATTCAGCGCATGTAACCAGTGCCAGCTATCTTTGACAGAACGGGTATTATCGTAATATGCCGGATCAAACACTTGGAAGAAGCGTTGCGCACGGCCTTCATTATTGATCAATGTGCCGTCTGCTTCCGCAAACGTGCCGGCGGGCAATACCCAATCCGCAGCCGCGACCAGCTCGGTTTGCTGGTGGTCGAGCACGATCAGTTGTTGTACTTTTTTCAACGCAGCTTTAACGCGGGAAGCCGGCGCGCGACGGAGCAGGTCATTTTCCATCACAATCAGGGTGTCGATATGGCCTTCTTCTACCGCAGTCAGCATTTGCTCTACTGTTTTGCCGCCTAACAAGGCACTACCCACACTGTTAGCTTCTGCCGCCACGAGCGACAAACTGACATCGGGTTTTTTCTGACGTAAAGCGCTGACAATATTAGCTGCGGCATCCAGCAAGGCTGGTGTTTCGCTGGTGGTACCGCTGATAATTAATGGATGTTTAGCATTCGATAAACCATCGGCAATCTGACGGGCCACTGACATCAATGTGTCATCGGCATCGGGAACAGCAGGCGCTTTGCTATCCAGTAAATGCGCAACAGCAAAACCGAGACGTGCTTGATCAATATATGCCGCGTGGTAATGCACACAAGCGACATCATCCAGACGTGTGCTGTCTAAGCTGGTCAGATAGAGTGGGAAGCGGTCATTCTGGCCAATGTTCTGGATTGCGGCGATCTGCCAGACATCAACTTTTAACTCGGTTGCTTTCTGACGCGCTTTGCCTTTCACCGCCTGACGAACAGCCAATGCCATGCGCGCTGCAGTCTGGGTCAAATCTTCACCTAATACAAAAATGGCATCGCAGGTTTCGATTTCACGCAGCGTAGGGGTATTCACACCGCTATGGCGCAGTAACTCGGTCATTTTTTGCAGACATTGCCATTCTTTCTCGGCGACACCGCTGGAGTAATGTTCTTCACCGACCAGTTCACGTAAGGCGAAGTTACTTTCGATGCTAGCTCGTGGTGAACCAATACCAGCGATACGTTTGGTACGGCGTAATGCATCTGCTACTTTCTCGGCAGCTTCAGTGGTGCTGAGTTCAAATAACTGATTTTCATGGCGGTGATAAGCTTTGTATGGGCGTTCCGGCAGATTGACGTAACCATAACCAAAACGACCGCGATCACACAGGAAGTAGTGGTTAATGCCGCCATGATAGCGGTTTTCGATGCGACGCAGTTCGCCGTAACGCTCGCCCGGGCTGATGTTGCAACCTAAGCTACAACCGTGGCAGATACTTGGTGCGTATTGCATATCCCACTTACGGTTAAAGTGAGCCGATTGGGTTTTATCAGTAAAAACACCGGTTGGACAAATATCAACTAAGTTGCCGGAAAATTCGCTTTCCAGTGTGCCGGATTCTACGCGGCCAAAATAGACATTGTCGTGTGCACCATAGACACCCAGATCCGGGCCGTCAGCGTAATCTTTGTAATAACGTACACAGCGGTAACAGGCGATACAACGGTTCATTTCATGCGAAATAAACGGGCCGAGATCCTGATTTTCATGCGTGCGTTTGGTGAAACGGTAACGACGGGTGTTGTGTCCGGTCATGACGGTCATATCTTGTAAATGACAGGCGCCGCCTTCTTCACACACCGGGCAGTCGTGCGGATGATTCATCATCATCCATTCATTGACGCTCTTCCGAAATTCGACTGCTTCTTCGTCTTCAATTGAGATATAGGTGCCATCACTGGCCGGTGCCATACATGACATCACCAGACGCCCGCGTTTGTCATCGGGGCCGGAATATTGTTTTACTGCGCATTGTCGGCAAGCACCCACGCTACCCAACGCAGGGTGCCAGCAGAAATACGGTACGTCTAACCCCAGAGACAGACATGCCTCGAGCAGGTTATCGGAACCGTTTACTTCATATTCTTTGCCGTCTACATGAATTGTGGCCATAGCAACATTACTTCCTTTTCTGTACGTCCGGCGAGTCACTCACCGGACAGGCAATCACCAGCGTTGGTTCAGCAAATTTGGCTGTATTCCGGTTGGGATCGGCGTTGCCAACATAGGTTCGGTGGTGATACCCGCTTCAAATTCAGATCTGAAATATTTGATCGCACTTTGCAGTGGTTCGACGGCACCCGGTGCATGAGCACAAAAGGTTTTCCCCGGGCCCAGTTGGCGACACAGCTGCTCCAGAGTTTCGATATCGCCGCGCTGACCTTCGCCTTTCTCAAGCGCCTGCAGAATCTTCACGCTCCATGGCAACCCTTCACGGCACGGTGTGCACCAACCGCAAGATTCACGCGCAAAGAATTTTTCCAGATTCAGTGTCAACGACACCATGTTGATTTCGTTATCAACGGCCATGGCCAGTGCAGTGCCCAGACGGCTGCCAGCTTTACCAATTGAGTCAAAATCCATCGGCAGATCAAGATGTTGTTCGGTCAGAAAATCGGTACCGGCGCCACCAGGTTGCCAAGCCTTTAAGGTCAAGCCATCCCGCATTCCGCCCGCGTAATCTTCCAGAATTTCACGGGCAGTCGTGCCAAACGGTAATTCCCATAAGCCCGGATTTTTTACCCGACCGGAGAAACCCATCAGTTTGGTGCCGGTGTCATTACTCTTACCGGCAGAAATGCCTTTATACCAATCCACCCCGTTTTGCATGATGGAAGGAATGTTATTCAGCGTTTCCACGTTATTTACGCAAGTTGGTTTACCCCATGCGCCCGCCAGAGCTGGGAATGGGGGTTTGGCGCGAGGGTTGGCGCGACGACCTTCCAGCGAATTAATCAATGCAGTTTCTTCACCGCAGATATAACGACCGGCACCGGTGTGCACAAACAACTCAAAATTAAAGCCAGTGCCAAGAATGTTTTTACCCAGGAAACCCGCTTTGGTGGCTTCTTCAATGGCCTGACGCAGACGTTGTGCAGCTTCGATATATTCGCCGCGCAGGAAGATGTAACCTCGGTAAGCTTTCAGTGCATAAGCACCAATCAGCATGCCTTCAATCAGTTGATGTGGCAGTTGTTCCATCAACAGACGATCTTTGTAAGTGCCAGGTTCCATTTCATCGGCATTACAAAGAATGTATTTTTTGTCGAATTGCGGATCCATGGGCACGAGGCTCCACTTCACCCCAGTCGGAAAGCCTGCACCACCACGACCACGTAAACCGGCAGCTTTAACCTGATCGGTTACTGCCGTTGGTGCCATGGCCAGTGCTTTTTCCGCACCGACATAACCTTGTTTGGCGCGATATTCATCAAACCAGACCGGCTGCTGATCGACACGCAACCGCCAGGTGAGGGGATGAGTTTCAGCAGTTCGGATCATGGATATTGCTCCAGCAGTTCGTCCAGTTTATCCACGCTCAGATGACTGTGAGTATCATCATCAATCATCATGCTGGGCCCTTTGTCGCAGTTGCCGAGGCAACAGACAGGTAGCAAGGTAAAACGTTCGTCAGCCGTGGTCTGGCCAGGCTTGATACTGAGTTTTTCTTCCAGCGCTTGTTGAATGGTCTGATAACCATTGATAAAGCAAACCACGCTGTCGCAATAACGAATGACATGCCGCCCAACCGGACGACGGAATATTTGGCTGTAAAAAGTGGCGACACCTTCCACATCGGATGCCGGAATACCCAATACATCGGCAATCGCATAGATCGCACCATCAGGTACCCAACCACGTTCCTTTTGCACCAGTTTCAGTGCTTCGATAGTGGCAGCACGCGGATCTTCATAGTGATGCATCTCGTGCTGGATCGCTGCTAGTTCTGACGCTGATAGCGCAAACGGCTCATTTTGACATTGGCATTGATGACTCATAATTAGCGATCCACATCTGACATAACGAAATCGATACTACCCAGATACACAATCAGATCTGACACCAGTTGTCCGCGGATCACCGAAGGGATCTGCTGTAAATGCGGGAAACTTGGTGTGCGGATCCGCGTGCGATAGCTCATGGTGCTGCCATCACTGGTCAGGTAGTAACTGTTGGCACCCTTGGTGGCTTCTATCATCTGGAATGATTCCTGTGCGGGCATAATTGGCCCCCAGGAAACTTGCAGGAAGTGATTGATCAGGGTTTCAATATCCTGCAACGTGCGCTCTTTTGGCGGCGGCGTCGTCAGTGGATGATCCGCTTTGAATGGCCCGGCTGGCATGTTGTGCATACACTGCTCAATGATGCGCATACTCTGGCGGATCTCTTCCACACGCACCATGGCGCGGTCATACGCATCGCCGTTTTGACCCACTGGCACATCAAAATCAAAGTTTTCATAACCAGAATAAGGGCGCCATTTACGTAAGTCGAAGTTCAAACCGGTCGCGCGTAGCCCAGCACCGGTCACCCCCCAACTGAGTGCTTGCTGCGTGTTGTAGGCAGCTACACCCACGGCACGCCCCATCAATACACTGTTTTGTAAGGCAGCTTTAACGTATTCATTCAGACGATTGGGTAGCCAATCCAGCAAATTATCTTTAACCAGACGTTGCCAACCAACGGGCAAGTCGTGCGCAACCCCACCGATACGGAACCAGGATGGGTGCATACGTGCACCGGTTACGGCTTCGATGATGTTGTAAATTTTCTGACGGTCAGTGAAGGCATAAAACACCGGTGTCATAGCGCCGACGTCTTGAATATAGGTGCCCAAAAACAGCAGATGGCTGTTAATGCGGAACAACTCAGACATCATGATGCGGATGTATTTCACTCGTTCTGGCACTTCGATGCCGGCCAGTTTTTCCACTGACAGTACATAAGGCAGGTTATTCATGACACCACCGAGGTATTCCACCCGATCGGTGTAAGGAATGTAGCTGTGCCAAGACTGGCGTTCGCCCATCTTTTCCGCGCCACGATGGTGATAACCAATATCAGGCACACAATCGAGGATCTCTTCACCATCTAACTGCAGCACTAAGCGGAACGCACCGTGAGCAGACGGGTGGTTCGGGCCTAAGTTCAGGAACATGTAATCTTCGCTGCTGGTGCCGCGTTTCATGCCCCATTCTTCAGGCTTAAATAACAACTGTTCTTGCGCTTCATCCTGACGCATTTCATCCAGCATGAACGGTTCAAATTCAGTCGCTCGAGCAGGATATTCCTTACGCAGCGGATGCCCTTTCCAGTTTTTCGGCATCAGAATACGCGTTAGATGAGGATGTCCGTCAAAATGCACACCGAACATGTCCCAAACTTCCCGCTCATACCAGTTGGCATTCGGGAATTCGCCAATGATGGATGGCATCTTCAGGTCAGCTTCCATCAGCGGTATTTTCAGGATCACATCGCTGTTTCGCTCTATCGACAGGAAGTGATAGAACATGGTGAATTCAGATGCAGGTAATCCATGACGGTGTGTACGCAGACGTTCATCAGTGGCATGCAAGTCATATAACATCACGAATGGTTTGGGCGCATGACGAAGATAACGAATCGTGTTTAGCAATATTTCGCGTTTGATCCAAACGACCGGAATACCCATCCGTGTATTTTGAACATGCAAAATGTCATGCGGAAAACGATGCAACAGTTCTTGCACGACGGGCGCATCTTGCAGATCACGGGTTTGCCATAACTGCATATCTGGATTGATCGGAAATTGTTGTGTCAGCTTGATCATGATGTGGCCCTTACAACTTATCCGGAGTTGGCAAATTCGTCACTGCGATCCGTTCTTCGCGTAGACGTTCTTTTTCGCAAGGCATTTGTGCACGATAAACACCTTGATCGCCAACGACCCATGACAGCGGACGACGTTCTTCACCAATCGATTTTTGTAGCAACATTAACGCTTGCAGGAACGCTTCTGGGCGAGGCGGGCAGCCAGGAATATAAACATCAACAGGTAGGAATTTATCGACCCCTTGCACGACCGAATAAATATCATACATGCCACCTGAGTTGGCGCAAGCGCCCATACTGATCACCCATTTTGGTTCCAGTAATTGCTCATATAAACGTTGGATAACCGGTGCCATTTTGATAAATGGTGTGCCAGCAATAACCATAAAATCGGCCTGACGGGGTGATGCACGAATAACTTCTGCCCCAAAACGAGCCACGTCGTGCACTGCGGTAAATGCAGTTGTCATTTCTACATAACAACAGGAAATACCGAAGTTATAAGGCCAGAGAGAGTTCTTCCGGCCCCAGTTCACTGTTGAATTCAGAACGTTTTCCAATTTGCCGAGCAAAATGCCGCGGCCAACTTCCTGCAAGGGATCATCCACCGTCTGTTTCTTTTCAGCCGGATAACGCTCGATCGGTGCATTCGGATCGATTCTGGTCAGGGTGTACTTCATGACAAGCCTCGCAGTTACTTGGATTGGTCAGTATTGTTAGATGGTGTTGGCTGGCGTTGTGGTGCCCAGTCGAGCGCGCCAATGCGCCACAAATAGACCAGTCCAACCAGCAACAGCACGATGAAGGTGGCAGCCTCGACAAAGCCGACCCAACCACTTTCACGTACCGAAACGGACCATGCGAACAGGAAAAGCGCTTCTACATCGAAGATCACAAAGAACATCGCGATCAGATAAAATTTTGCAGAAAAACGCAGACGAGCAGTGCCGACGGAATCGACACCGGATTCAAAAGGAGTATTTTTGCTTCGTCCCTGAGCTCTGCCGCCCAGAAACGCCGCCAGACCAATCATAATGCTGCACAGGCCTATTGCAGCTAAAACATAAAATAAAAACGAGCCGTTATGAGCCAAACCAGCCATATGCCACCTCTGTTAACAACCACTCTGTAGCTTTAATTATCTGTAATGATGTGCAGTGAGAAGACGA
>CAIZDF010000143.1 GCA_903931645.1 uncultured Tolumonas sp. | reverse complement strand
CGCGTCAAACAACTCGAAGAACAACTCAACGAAGAGCTATCGGTCTATCGTCAGCATCCTGCGGTCGCTGATGTCCGCGTGCTCGGCGCTATTGGTGTAGTGGAAACCAAAACGCCGGTAAATATGGCTGAACTCCAAGCCATTTTCGTCGAACAAGGCGTCTGGATCCGCCCGTTCGGGCGACTGATCTACATCATGCCGCCGTTTGTGATGCCATCTGCTGAACTGAGCCAACTGACCCGAGCTATTGGCGTCGGGTTAGATTCAATGGTCTGATCTAATGGCTTGGCTCAATAAAAGGATGCGCCGCAGACAGTGACGCTTCTTTTATTTCCTGCCATTCATCAATAGTACGTTGTAGCCACTGTGCAAACGCCTGATAACGCGGGCGTTGCACATGCTCACGGGAACAATATAGCTGATACCCCATACCAGACGGGATCTTGTAATCCACCGGCATTACCAACTCGCCACGCAACACCGCTGGCATCACCAGAAACCAACGCCCCATCGCCAGGCCCATGCCGTGTTTCGCCGCCTCTAATGCCATTGCATGTTGATTAAAAACATATTTACGGTTGCTGTGCGGTAACGCCACACCGGTAGACTGGCTCCAGTGCTGCCATTCATAACCCACCTCAAACTGCTCCAGCGACTCGGTACAATGCAGTAACGAACATTTGCGGAGATCAGTTTTATCCGTGCCGATCAAACCATGACTGGCCGCGTATTCCGGGCTACATACCGGCACCAGCCACTCTTCCAGCAACGTCCAGGAATGTAAATGCGGCAAACTGGCATTCCCGTAATAGACAGCCATATCGACGGGTTCCGTCTCAAAATTGGGTAATCCGTGCTGGCCGTAAAACAAGAGATCCAAAGAGCGATAGGCAGTTTTAAAGCTGGTCAATCGGGGCATCAACCATAACTGGCCAAATGCCGGCGGCAAACCAATACACAACATACCGCGCAATTCATTAAAGCGAATATCTTCAATGACTTCCGTGATCTGTTGTAGTGAGCTGGTCAATGCCAGCAGTAGCTGTTCCCCTTCGGGCGTTAAGACTAATTTGCGCGTCAGGCGAATGAACAGTTTGAATTTTAGCAACTCTTCCAAACGTCGAATACGTTGGCTGATAGCACCTTGTGTCAGATAAAGCTCTTCCGCGGCTTTGGTAAAACTTAAGTGACGTGCTGAGACTTCAAAGGTATGCAACAACGCCAACATGCTTTGTTCAACTAACACTTTTTATCCTCTTTTTATGGATTAGCCTATTTAATCCATAATGTGATTTATTTCGCTTTTAGTCAAAATGAAACCGGTTACACTTATTTCATAGACCCAACCAAGGACAACCTAGTCATGAAAAAAGATCTGAAAATTGCCATTATCGGTGCCGGTTCCAGCTATACCCCAGAATTGATTGACGGTTTAATTGCACGCAGCAGCCAACTGCCAATTACCGAAGTTCGTTTGGTTGATATCGATGAAGGTTGGCATAAAGCAGAAATCATTCTATCCCTGACGCGCCGTATGTTTGAACATGCCGGTCTGCCAGTAAAAGTTATTCTGACGCAAGATCGCAAAGAAGCCTTAACCGACGTTGATTTTGTGTGCTCACAATTCCGTGTTGGCTGTCTGGACGCGCGTATTCGTGATGAGCGCATTTCCCTGAAACACGGCATGTTGGGTCAGGAAACTAATGGTTTAGGTGGTTTTGCTAAAGCACAGCGTTCTATTCCAGCCACCTTAGACATCTGCCGTGACATCGAAAAATACAGCCCTGATGCCTGGGTGCTGAACTTCACCAATCCGTCAGGCATCGTGACTGAAGCCGTATTACGCCATACCAAAGTAAAAGTGGTTGGCCTGTGTAACGTACCAGTATTAATGCAAAAAGGTATATCAAAAGTATTAGATGCG
>CAIZDF010000142.1 GCA_903931645.1 uncultured Tolumonas sp. | reverse complement strand
GCAGCAGTCAGACTATCGATCCGATCCAAAACACCACCGTGACCCGGTAACAATGATCCAGAATCTTTAATCCCTGCTACCCGTTTAAATAGGCTTTCTGTCAGATCGCCCAACACCGACGCCAACACAGCCAATACCGAGCTGATGATAATAGCCACACTTTGCTGCATTTCCGTATGGTTTTTGATAGTAACAACCACCGCCAATAATGTGGCTGCACCAACACCACCTAATAATCCTTCGATAGTTTTATTCGGACTGACAGCGGGTAATAATTTACGAGAACCTAGCGCACGACCAGTAAAATAAGCGCCTGTATCTGCCACCCAGACCAGCGACATTACGAATAACAACGCCCAGCTGCCAACTTTTGTATCGCTTTGGAAATGATATCCACGTAATAGCAAAAGTGACCAGAAGAAAGGTAACAACGTTGATAAACCAAATAGCCAGAGTAGCCAGGGGCGATTACGCCACCAAGTTTCACATCCTGGATATCGCATAATCATAACCAAAGCCAAGACCCACCATACGATTCCTGCTAATAACACTGACCAAATCAATGGCTCTATATATCCCTGTAAAACAGAACGTAATGGTGCGAAATAATAACTCGCCATCAATACAATTGTGTAACTGATAGGGAAAAACAAACCTGAATCAGAGGATGCAAAACGCCCCCATTCTCTACCTGCAAGGAAAAACAATACGGCAGCTAACAGCGAAAAATATTCAATTGGTAAATAAAACAGCCAGCCAATTGCCAATGGGATTAAAATCGAAGCGGTTATAATTCTTTGTTTCAACGAAAGATATCCCTTTATTATGAATTATTGGCTGATGAAACCAGCCAGTTTTTTATCTGATCACCGGTGCAGCCAAAACGGCGCTCACGGGAAATAAATGAGGCAATTGCATCCAGAAACTGCTCTTCGCCAAAATCAGGCCAGAGGACTGGAGTAAAAAACAACTCAGAATACGCAATTTGCCAAAGTAAAAAATTGCTAACCCGATGATCACCACCGGTTCGAATCAACAGATCAACATCAGGAATATCAGCCATAGACAGATGTTCTGCCAGCAAAGCTTCATTAATTTGTTCTGGTTTTAGCGAGCCATCGCAAATCTTGGCGGTAAGTTTCTGTGTCGCCTGCACGATATCCCAGCGGCCACCATAATTAGCGGCAATGTTCAACGTCAATCCATCATTATGAGCAGTTAAGCTTTCTGCCTCACTGATCTTCTTTTGTAGACGTTCACTAAAGCCATGAATATCACCAATCACACGTAAACGAATGTTACTGTCATGCAATTTACGCACTTCTCGCGCCAGCACAAACATAAACAATTCCATTAACGCAGACACTTCTGTTTCTGGACGACGCCAGTTTTCACTGGAAAAAGCAAATAACGTCAGAGCCTTTATGCCCATACGTGAAGCTGTGGACACCACTTGACGAACGGATGCCACTCCCGCTTTATGACCCGCAACACGAATTTTTCCGCGTTGCTGAGCCCAACGGCCATTACCATCCATAATGATAGCGACATGCTTCGGCAAAGATTGGTTCGCAATGTCCGAGATCGCATCCGGTAATGTCATTGATTCCTCCAGATAAAAAAGGCGCCATGCAGCAGACTGCACGGCGCCCGTACTATACCTGATCAGCAGCTTAGATTTCCATTAGCTCTTTTTCTTTAGCGGCTAACAAGTCATCAACCAGCTTCACAAAACTGTCAGTCAGCTTCTGAATTTCTTCCTGAGCACGACGATCATCATCTTCGGTGATGTCTTTGTCTTTCAGCAGTGCTTTCAGATCGGCATTACAGTCACGACGAACGTTACGCACAGCAACACGAGCTTGCTCTGCTTCTCCACGCACCAGTTTAATCAAATCTTTACGACGTTCTTCAGTCAATGCTGGCAACGGTACACGAATAGTTGTACCTGCTGACGACGGGTTTAACCCCAGATCAGACGTCATAATGGCTTTTTCAACTGCCTGAATCATGGAACGGTCAAAAACGGAAACCGCCAGCGTACGAGAGTCTTCAACAACTACGTTAGCAACCTGACGCAATGGGGTCGCAGAACCATAATATTCAACCGTGATCCCGTCCAACAACGCAGGTTGTGCACGACCGGTACGGATTTTTGACATATGAGACTTCAGTGCTTCAACACTTTTAGTCATGCGATCTTTTGCATCAGTTTTAATTTCATTGATCACAATCTGTATCCTTTTTCGCTAGATTTGGCAGATGCTTCATATTAAAGACTTTATAGAGCCAAAACTAAAGTCTGATCATTTATTTTTGTGATGGATCAAAGTGCCTTCACGTTCACCCATGATCACCCGACGCAGTGCACCCGGTTTATTCATGTTAAATACACGGATAGGCAGATTATGGTCGCGAGCCAGAGTAAATGCCGCCAGATCCATAATTTTCAATTCTTTGTCCAGAACTTCGCTGTAGTCCAGTTCTGAATATAGTTCCGCATCTGGGAATTTAACTGGATCAGCAGAAAACACGCCGTCCACTTTAGTCGCTTTCAATACCACTTCGGCTTCAATTTCGATACCACGCAGACACGCTGCCGAATCAGTGGTGAAGAAAGGATTACCAGTACCAGCAGAGAAAATCACTACACGACCATTACGCAGCAGGCTGATTGCTTCTGCCCAGTTGTAATCGTTACAGATACCTTGCAGATTGATTGCTGACATCAAACGGGCGTTTACATACGCACGGTGTAATGCATCACGCATGGCCAGACCATTCATCACGGTCGCCAGCATACCCATGTGATCGCCTACTACGCGGTTCATACCAGCTTTTGCCAGACCAGCACCACGGAACAGGTTACCACCGCCAATGACCAAACCGACTTCAACGCCCAGTTCGATCAGTTCTTTGATCTCCTGCGCCATACGGTCTAATACAGTAGGGTCGATACCAAAACCTTCGGCGCCTTGCAGGGCTTCGCCACTTAATTTCAGCAGAACACGTTTATATGCAGTTTTCGGATGAGTGCTCATAGGTCTATTTTCCGCTCATAGAAAGACCGCGACATATGTCGCGGTCTGTATTTAGCCGATGATTCGATTAGCCCTTCATGGCAGCAATTTGTGCCTGAACTTCAGCAGCGAAATCGGTTTCTTGTTTTTCGATACCTTCACCTACTTCAAAACGGATAAAGTCCTGAACATCAGCACCTTTCTGTTTCAGCAGGTCAGCAACCAGAATTGAAGGATCTTTAACAAATGGCTGACCAGTCAGAGAAATTTCACCAGTAAATTTCTTCATGCGGCCTTCAACCATTTTTTCTGCGATTTCTTTTGGCTTGCCAGAGTTAATCGCGATATCAACCTGAATTTCACGTTCTTTTGCAACTACTTCTGCAGAAACGTCTTCAGGTTTAACGAATTGTGGGCTGTTTGCAGCAACGTGCATAGCCAGGTCTTTCGCCAGCTCAACATCGCCACCAACCAGTTTGGTTACTACACCGATACGTGAACCGTGGATGTAAGTACCCAAGTTGTCGCCTTCAACGATCATAACACGACGCAGGTTCATGTTTTCGCCGATCTTAGCGATCAGGTTGTTCAGTGTTACCTGAACAGATTCACCGTTACCGAAGTCAGCATTTTTCAGTGCTTCAACATCAGCAATTTTGCCAGCTAGCGCGATGTCAGCCACTTTTTCGCCCAGAGCGCGGAAGCTTGCATCTTTAGCTACGAAGTCAGTTTCGCAGTTCAGTTCCAGCATTACTGCAGTGTTACCAGCGCTACGAGCGATGATCACACCTTCAGCAGCAATACGGCCAGCTTTTTTAGCAGCTTTTGCCTGACCTGATTTACGCATGTTTTCAATGGCTAATTCGATGTCGCCATTTGCTTCGGTCAGTGCTTTTTTACAATCCATCATGCCTGCGGCGGTACGTTCACGCAGTTCTTTTACCATTGCAGCAGTAATATCTGCCATGTCATCCATCCTCAATTAAGGTAAATGCCAGTTACAGTAAAAGGGGCCACCGGGGCCCCTTCAAACCTGTACGATTTGTTGTCAGGGCCTAACTAAAATTAGTTAGTTTCAACAAAACCGTCTTGTTCAGCTTGAACAACGATGTCCAGTTCACGAGCAGTGCGAACTGAATCAGCAGCAGCATTCAGGTACAGCTGTACAGCGCGGATAGCGTCGTCGTTACCTGGAATGATGTAATCTACGCCATCAGGATTAGAGTTAGTATCAACGATAGATACAACTGGGATACCCAGGTTGTTAGCTTCTTTGATAGCGATATGTTCGTGGTCAGCGTCAACTACGAACAGAACATCAGGCAGGCCGCCCATGTCTTTGATACCGCCCAGGCTCTTTTCCAGCTTTTCCATTTCGCGAGTACGCATCAGCGCTTCTTTCTTGGTCAGCTTTTCGAAAGTACCATCCAGAGATTGAGCTTCCAGATCTTTCAGACGTTTGATTGACTGACGAACAGTTTTCCAGTTAGTCAACATACCACCTAACCAGCGGTGGTTAACGAAGAACTGGTCACTGCTCAGAGCTGCATCTTTAACTGCTTCAGTAGCGGCACGTTTAGTACCAACGAACAGGATTTTGCCTTTTTTAGAAGCAACGCTAGACAGATAGTTCAGCGCGTCATCGAACATTGGAACAGTTTTTTCCAAGTTGATGATATGTACATTGTTGCGGGAACCGAAGATGAACGGCTTCATTTTTGGGTTCCAGAAACGAGTCTGGTGACCGAAGTGAACACCTGCCTGCAACATGTCGCGCATAGAAACTTTAGCCATTTTATTCCTCTTTGGGGTTGGGCCTCCACACATCCCTCACTCCGACCATGATTGGCACCCCGGAGCGGGTTATAGATGTGTGTGTGGTATGTAATGATTAATTTATGAAATCGGAGAGACTCTCCGTTCGGCGCGCTTTATACCATAAACCCGCTAGGCGCGCCACTTCAAATGGGAAAAACAGCGCATCTTATCTGGTTTAATACGCATTCTTACTGTTGTTGAGACTAGCACTCATTTTCTATTGTCTATAAAATCGGGAAACATACACCTGTCGGTCGGTTACAGGTTTTCAGTTCAGAGAAGAATTATGTCCATCATTATTAAGACCCCAGAAGAAATCGAAAAAATGCGCGTGGCTGGCCAACTGGCTGCCGATGTTCTGGAAATGATCGCACCGTATATGAAAGCCGGTATTACCACCGAAGAGTTAGATCAAATTTGTCACGATTATATCGTGAATGTGCAAAAAGCCATTCCGGCACCGCTGAACTATCACGGTTTTCCAAAATCGACATGTATTTCAATCAATCATGTCGTTTGTCACGGTATTCCTTCCGCGGATAAAAAGCTGAAAGATGGCGACAGTGTCAATATGGATATCACCGTGATCAAAGATGGTTATCACGGTGATACGTCGCAAATGTTCATCATTGGTAAAGGCAGTATTCTCGCCGAACGCTTATGCCGCGTGGCACAAGAGTGTCTCTATCTGGCGATTAAAATGGTCAAACCTGGTGCACGTTTGGGCGATTTTGCTGCGGCCATTCAAAAACATGCGGAAGGTTGTGGTTATTCCGTTGTCCGCGAATATTGTGGTCACGGTATCGGCAAAGGCTTTCATGAAGAACCACAGGTTCTGCACTATGGTAAAGCCGGCACTGGTGCCGTTATCAAAGCCGGTATGTGTTTCACCATCGAGCCAATGATTAATGCTG
>CAIZDF010000141.1 GCA_903931645.1 uncultured Tolumonas sp. | reverse complement strand
TGCCTTGCTGCTATCGTTATGGCGCAGATCATGAATGTATTTATTTGCCGGCATCCGCGCATGTCGGTGTTTCAACTTAAAATCAGCGGAAATCCATTACTGTGGTTAGGGATCGCCGTTGAAATTATTCTGATTTTGCTGGTGGTTTATACCCCATGGGGAAATGCGTTATTTGGTTCGCAACCACTGGGGTTATCGGTCTGGGGTTTGATGATTTTTTTAGCGCTTTGTTTTGGTTGTTTGGAAGAGTTGAGGAAATGGATTGTGCGTCGTAATAAACATGAAATGGATTCGTAAATGGCATTAGCCTTATTTGATCTGGACGATACGTTACTCGATGGCGACAGTGCCACATTATGGTTTGATTACCTGATAAAGACCGGCATAGCGCCTAAATCGATGCAGGCAGCAGAGCATCAGATGATGCAGCTTTACTACCGTGGCGAGTTGGCAATGGAAGAATATATGTACTGTACCTTGCAACCCCTCGTTGGGCGTAGAGTTGATGAGGTAAATCGCTGGATGGAGGTTGTGCTGCGACAAGATATTGCTCCGTGATTATTCCCGCAAGGGCAGGCACGACTCGCGTGGCATAGGGCGCGTGGTGACCGAATTGTTCTGATCTCGGCTAGCGGAGAACATATTGTTAAGCCAATTGCCAAATATATGGGCATTGATGATGTGATTGCGATAAATCTGGCGCAGGTCGAAGGTTGTTATACCGGTAAAACGGAAGGGATATTGAGCTATCAGGCTGGGAAGGTGATCCGGCTGCAAGAGTGGTTGAGTAATAATCCTCATTCATTAGATGACAGCTATGCCTATAGTGATTCTGTTAATGACGTGCCGTTACTCAGTGCCGTTGCGAATTCATGGGCGATAAATCCTGGTGACAAGTTATCAGCGATAGCCGTTCAGCAAGGGTGGGAAATTGTCAAATGGGTGCGTTGATAGTGAATAAAAGGAGTGTTTTTATTAAATAGTGGTCGAAATAAGCTGAAATCATTGCACATAACAGTGTGATATCGGTTACATTTCTATAACAACTAATGTGCTGCGCCTTCATATGGATATTCTTCATCTCGATATAAAGAGCATGCTGCTGATGTGCGTCTTCATCGGCGTACTCATTTCTGGCGGATTAGCGGCATTACTCCGCGATCGTTACTGGTATGCCTTTTTGGGTCATGGGTTTTTTTATCTTCACGCTGGGTGTTTTTTTCGCTGTAGGTCGTGCGTTCACACCGTTATGGGTGAGCGTGTTTTTCGGTAATTTATTTAGTTTCCTCGGCACCAATTTATTATGGCTGGGGTTATTGAAATACAATAATAAAATTAAACGCTACCACTTTATGATTATGGGGGTATCGTTTCTTACTGCCATTTTGTTACTGCTTATGCTCAATTCTGGCGTACCTGAAAAAAGCCGGGCTGAACTCATCTCCATTGTGTTTAATTTGCAAAGTCTGTTGTGTATTCGTGAGGCCCTGCGCGATAGAGAAAAATATGAATCAGGCCGTTTGATGTTTGCCTTTACCTGCGCATTGGTCTCTATCGGGTCATGTTTGCGTTTTCTGACTTATCAAATTGATCCGGTGTATGCGTTGCTAAACACTAATATCAGTAATTTGTTGCTTATTTTTAACGCAATTATTGTGTTTTTAGGCTTAAGTTTCAGCATCATGTTGATCACTTCTCAATGGTTGCAACAAAAGCTGGCAGCGTTTGCTGCTTATGATGCGTTAACCGGCGTTTATAACCGTTATGGCCTCAGTGAACAGACTGCCGTGTTGTTTGGATCGAAAAATAAAACGGCATTCAGTAACTGTAGCGTCGCAATGATTGATATCGATTTTTTCAAAAAAACGAATGATAGCTATGGGCATTTCGTCGGTGATCTGGTGTTAAAAGCAGTCGCGGCAACATTGCGTCAAAATATTCGACATCACGATATTCTGGCGCGTTATGGTGGGGAAGAATTTATTGTTGTTTTACCGGATACCAATAAAACAGCTGCTCTGGCTTGGGCTGAACGAGTCAGAGAGCTAGTATCTATGGAACCTGTATTAGTTAATCAGCACGCAATCACTATTACGCTGAGCATTGGTTTGGTTGACCTGTCGGAAGAAAAGCACGTTTCTTTAGATGATGCTATTCGCGAGGCAGACATCGCGTTATATCAAGCCAAAGAGCGCGGCAGAAATCGGGTCTGTTGGTTCGATAACGCCGCCTCACTTTTAATGTACACCACGAATTACAATGGCGGAGTTACTTCCAGTAACTGACCGCTGACATCCCGGCGATAATATCGACCATCTTTGACGTAATACCGAATTCCATTTACATCAACCACATTCATAGCTGGATTGGCACTGGTTGCTGCAACAGCTGGTGGGTTATTAATAATCGTAACATTGCTGGGTGCAGTAACTTGCTCATATTTATCGCCATGCATCAAATACCAAAGATTATCCAGCACGAAATAAGTGATCCCGGCGACAACCACGGTTTTATAGCCAGATGGCATTTCGTTATAGAACTGTGGATGCGGGCCATCAAAGTCAGGGCCACCATGAGGGCCTTCGCCACCGCGGGCGTGAGCGAGAGATAAGGGAAGTAACAAACTGCCACACAGTACCAATGCTATCTGATTACGTTTCATATAAACCTCTGCGCTTATTTTGCAGAGGCCAGTGTAGCGAGTTGAATTGCAAGCTTGTGTAAGCTTTTGGCATCAAAAAGCAAAGAATCTGCAACGGTTGATATGAGATATCTGTAAGACTGAGCAGCAACTGCTAGTGCTGACAGGGTGGCTTCAGATTTAAGAATAGCAATGGTCGTTATACTCATCAGCTTTTAAGACTCATTAAATGCTGAGGGGAAAACAATGCCAGCGATTGCGAAAGTAGGGGATATGCACGCGTGCCCGCAACGAGGTCACAGTGCTAATTCGATTGTTAGTGGCTCATCAGATGTATTCATCAATGGCATGCCAGCGGCTATCGTTGGTTCTGGGACGGGTTGTGGCGCTTCGGTAGCGGTAGGCAGCGGCACCGTGACTATCAATGGCAAGCCTGCCGCGGTATTAGGTTCTGCCACCACGCATGGCGGCGTTATTGTTTCCGGTTCGGGGAATGTGTTGATTGGCTAACGCTCTTTGATAGAGGAGCATAGTCTATGTTTGCTCCTCTACGATTACTGCGAAATATCTTTAATTAATTCACGCCACCAGAACCAAAGGCTTCGGCAAAAATGCGTTCACTGGTCACACCATTTCGTTGTAACTCGCCGAGATAGTGACGCATGAAGGGTGCCGGTCCGCAGAGGTAATATTCCGCATCAGCCAGTTCAGGCGATAGCAGATGATCAACCGCCAAGGGCGAAGCACCGATCCCGCTATCTTGTTCTGTGCGCTGATCGTAGAAAAAGCTGGCCTCAACATTGGCTTGTGCAGCAGCAAGTTGTTCGACATGTGATTTAAAGGCATGTACGGCATTGTTACGGCAAGTATGAATAAAATGAACTTTTCGTGATGATTGGGTGGCGACCAGATGATTTAAAATCGACACCATTGGCGTAATACCGACACCGCCGCTGAGTAAAACCACGGGTGTTTGCACTGTTTCATTCAGGAAGAAATCACCCAATGGCATCGAAATATCCAGAATGGCATTTTCAGTAAACTGATCATGTAACAGGTTGGACACCTGACCGTCCGGCTTTTCTGCATTGGCACGTTCACGTTTGACGGAAATACGCAGGTAATCATTGCCCGGCGCATCAGAAAGAGAGTATTGACGTGGTTGGAACAGGTTCCATTCTGCTACAAATAATTTAACGCTGATATATTGGCCCGGCTTGTAAGTCGGCACTTTGCCACCGTCGATCGGATACAGATAAAACGACGTAATTTCTTCACTTTCCTGCACTTTCTGACCGATACGGAATGGGCGCCAGCCGGTCCAGCCACCTTCCTGCTGGGTTGCTTGCTGATACAGGTCGGACTCCAGATTGATAAACAAATCAGCTAATTCGGTGTAAGCAGCCGCCCATGCGCTGATCAATTCATCTGACGCGGCATCACCCAAAACTTCTTTAATTGATGCGAGTAAGTGGCGACCGACGATAGCGTAATGCTCTGCCCGGATACCCAAACTA
>CAIZDF010000140.1 GCA_903931645.1 uncultured Tolumonas sp. | reverse complement strand
CAAATCAATGTTTTTATTCGATATGGTCAGCTCAATGTCAATCTGTGGATATTGCAGCATAAAGCGGCTCAATAACGACACAAACCACTGTTGAGCACCATTAATCGGCGCCGCAACGTGTAACTTACCTTTTGCCGACTGTTTTGCGCTATAAAGCTGGTGCGTAATATCATTCAGCTCGTCAAATAACGGGCCGCAACGTTCCAGATATTCTTCACCACTTTCGGTTAATGTTACGCGGTGCGCGTTTCTTTCCAGCAACCGGACTGTCAGTGCGTCTTCCAATACACTGATCCGGCGACTGAGTGTCGACAGCGGCACACCAGATTCTTGCGACGCTTTTTTATAACTGCCGGAGCGTGCCACCAGCCAGAATAAGCGCAAGTCATCTAATGAATAGTCAGGTTTCATAATTGGAATCATTGATCTCATAAATGCTTATTTTAATCATAAATGAAATCAATAAACTGGCGGAGTGTTTTTTAACGGGAGTTACTTATGCAAACGTCACGTCAAACCACGACCGTGCTGTTATTGATCCTATGTGTATTTTTTTGGGGAAGTGTATTCCCGGTCGCTAAAATCATTCTCACTGATATGAGTAATGTTTCTCTGGCCGTTCTGCGTTTTATCATCAGTATTGCTGGGTTAGGCATATATTGCCTGATCACCCGGGAAAAATGGCCGACGCTGACGATACAGCACTATTTGGCCTTAACCTTACTCGGCATTATCGGGATCGGCGGATTTAATATGGGGCTGTTCAGCGGGTTAAAAACCACTACGCCAACCAACGGTGCGCTGATCATGGCGTTAAGCCCGTTAACCACCACCTTGTTAAGTGCGCTGATGGCAGGAAAATTACCTTCGTTAAAACAGGGGGTCAGTTTACTGGTCAGCCTGCTGGGTGTTTGCATCGTGATCACTCACGGTCATCTGTCACAGTTGGTGAAATTACAGATCAACCAAGGGGATTTATACATCATGGCGGCCATGCTGACCTGGTGTTGTTACACGCTGTTCTCTCAACGCATGATGACCGTGATGTCCCCCATTATGTTTACGCTAATCACCATGATTACCGGTACGTTAGCACTGTTGGTGATATGCCTGACATCGCAGGTTTCACCTATGACAGAGATGCTGCAGCTCCCTGCTTTCTCACTGATTTTGCTGCTCTATATCAGCATTTTTGCGACCGTTCTCGGCTACTTATTCTGGATAAACGGCGTTAAACATCTGGGTGCCGCGCGAACTTCGGTGTTTTATAACCTGTTACCTGTCTTTGCCGCTCTCGTTTCATATCTGTTTGGTCAGCCACTGACCTTAGATCAGATATTGGGCATGGTGGTGGTTTTGGCTGGGCTGTCGATTTCCAAATTGAATCTGAATTTTCTGCGACAACCACAGCGGGAGATCTGAATCCATTAAACAGCGGCAAAACCTATTCCGCATAAACCCAACGTAATGAACCATCAGTGAGCCGTTCTTTTTTCCAGAACGGCGCACTGGTTTTCAGTTCATCAATCAGAAATTCACAAGCCGCGAAGGCCGCTTTACGGTGCGCACTGGCCACTAGAATCAAGACGATTTGATCGTTGATGGCAAGACTGCCAACCCGATGAATCAATGTGCAGCCTTGGATTGGCCAACGTGCGTGAGCTTCTGCCACCAGCTTTTCCAGGCTTAACTGTGTCATGGCCGGATAATGTTCGAGGTGTAATCCGGTGACATCGCTGTTCTGGTTAAAGTTACGCACTTTGCCGATAAAACTGACTATTGCACCGGTTTCCGGATTGTCACTGAGACGGGCATATTCCGCCGTTACATCGAAGTCTTCCTGCTGAACGAGAATACGGTCGGTCATATCAGCCTCCCGTTACCGGTGGAAAAAAAGCGACCTCATCGTCTGCAGATAACGGCGTATTCCATGGCACCAGACACTGATTCACCGCCACTAGCAATGGGGATTCCTGTAACGCTAACTGCCATTTATCGCCACGGGTGGCCAGCTGCTCGCGTAAGGCTTGAGCAGTAACAAAAGGCTCGGTGATGATTAGCTCATCAACCCCCACCAGCTCACGAGTTTGCGCAAAAAATAAGACTTTCATCCCTGACCTCTCTTTCACAAATTCAAATCGATCAGTTTTCAGCGATCAATTCTCAACTGAAAAATCACCAGACTTACCACCGGTCTTGGTCAGTAAACGCACCGATTCAATCACCATGTCTTTTTGCAATGCTTTACACATGTCATAGATAGTCAGCGCGGCAACTGATGCGGCGGTTAACGCCTCCATTTCCACCCCAGTTTTTCCGTTCAGTTTACACAGCGTCTCGATGCGCACCTGATTGCGTTCTGTATCAGCAGTTAAATCGACTTCGACTTTACTCAGTGCCAGCGGATGACACAGCGGGATCAGATCCGATGTTTTTTTTGCCGCCATGATGCCGGCGATACGCGCAGTCGCAAACACATCGCCCTTATGATGATCACCTGCCATAACAACTCGCAGTGTATCAGCTGACATGGATACGATTGCTTCGGCACGGGCGGTACGAGTGGTGATCTCTTTATCACTGACATCGACCATGTGCGCTTCGCCACTGCTGTTGATATGCGTCAGTTGGTTCCCAGTTAAGCTCATGACGTTTCCTTAGCGACGCAGAT
>CAIZDF010000139.1 GCA_903931645.1 uncultured Tolumonas sp. | reverse complement strand
CGATCTTGAAGTCAGCAAACGCAACTTTCCAAGCGCCGCCTCCAGCTTTGCCGTGGCCGCGGCCTTTACGTTTTACAATGATAATTTCTTCGTGATTGTTACGCATTACATCGCCCTGTTGGTAACCCATTCTTCCATAGTGGCAAAACTGGGTTTCACATCTGGCTCGAGAATTTTACGTCCCGCATCGACAGCGAGGAGTGGCATTTTGCCTCGGATATGAGCAATCAGTGTGGCGCGGATACATTGCAGCAGATTGATCTCTTTCATGACCAACTCTTGCATTGCACTGGCAGCGGGCTCCAACAGGCAGTAACAAAGGAAGATACCGATGAAAGTGCCTACCAACGCGGCACCTACATGCACACCGATCGAGGTTAGCGGGCCATCAAGATGCTGCATGGTGATGATGATACCCATTACCGCTGCCAAAATACCAAACCCTGGGCAGGCTTCCCCAGTGCGATGTAAGGCGTGCGCTGGTTTAAGCTTGTCTTCTAAAATCATGTCGATCTCACCTTCCAGCAAGGTGTCCATTTCATGCGGACTAATTTTTCCCATGCTGAGTAGGCGGAAGTTATCGGTAATAAATGTCAGCAGCATAGGGTTTTCTTCTGCGACAGTGGGGTAACAGAGAAACACCGAACTTTGGCTGGGGGCTTCAATGTGTTCGTCCAATGTTTTGATGCCTCTTAGACGAACTTCATCGAGCAGATGGTGCATGAGGGTGAGCAGCTCTCGGTAGATATCGCCATCACTTTCGCTATTTTTCTTCTTGGCGGCAAAAACAGCTTTCAGTTGATGTTTCATCTCTTTCAGCACTTCGAGGCTGTTACCGAGAATGGTTGACCCCACTGCGGCACCAATGATGATCAACATTTCCGAGGGTTGCCAGAGCGCGGCCAGTTTTCCGCTGGACATGATAAAGCCACCGAATACACAGATCACGATGACACCTATCCCGATGAATTTTATCATGATCGATCCTTACGGCTTGCTAGCCAGTTGTTCGTGTAATTCAAGAATGGTCTGTTTGTGCAGCTGACAGACTCGGGATTCAGTCAGATCAAGGGCTAGGGCGATTTCTTTCATGTTTAATTCATGTTGATAGTAAAGTGACAATATCATTTGTTGCCGTGGGTTCAGGCTGCTCAATGCTTTGCGCAATGTCAGACGTATCTCCATTTGGTGAAATTCATCTCGGCCATCGTCGCCGTACAGCCCTGACTCCAGTAATTCATCCAAGCTTTGCATGACCTCTGCTTGGCTGGCGTAAAACATTTCTCTGATCTCTTCGGGCGTGGTTTTCAGTAGTTCAGCTAGCTCTTTTTCTGTCGGCTGACGACCAAGCAGATTGGTTTGACGGCGTACCACTTGATTGAACGCATTGGCTTGCTGGCGTAATTGACGAGGTCGCCAGTCTTGGCGGCGCAATTCATCTAGCATGGCGCCTCTGATCCGTTTAAACGCAAAACCCTCAAAATGTTCGTCGGGTTCCCCGTAGCGGCGCAGGGCTTCCAGCAGCCCAAGCAGACCGATTTGTTCTAAATCTTCCCGTGCCATCGTCACGGAGATCTGGCTGCGTAGATGCGACAACGCCCGCTTTACCAGATAAAGGTAGGGGCGCATTAATGTCTGCTCGTTTTTTCCTCCAGTTAGCGGCGGTGGAAATGAGCCATAACTCTCTTCAGATGCACATTCCTGCAGCATGATTAGTCCTATTGCACAACGTATTTAGTGATGAGCACTTCATCAAGCGAGGGTTTAAAACCGTAGTTTTGCAAGGTAGAACTAAGTCGGGTCTGCAGGTCTAATTCCAGCTTGTCCACATGGTGCAACTCTTCAGAAACTTGGGTTTCATTCAGTGGGCTGAAATATTGCACCAAGCTGTTGCGGATCACGGGCATGTAATCGTCATAGCTGGCAAATTGCTCCTGATTGTGGGTGACCAGTGTGAGCTCTAGCATGAGGTAACGACGTGTATTGTCGCCATCGACGCTGATAACAAATTTTTCCAATGGTTTAAAAAGCGGTTTTTTGGTGATCGCTGGCTCAACTGTTTCCTGGTGTGTTTCGGGGGTTTTGTTTTGCGTCATTAATTCTGACGCCCATGGAGAGTAGTGCAGGAAGGCCAGAATACCGCCAGCGGTGATGACAATAAGAAAAATGGCGCCGAGAACTGAGAAAAGGATGACTTTTTTATTCATGAAATACTCCGTTAAACCACTGTATTCAGCCAGTCATACTGGGATCTGGTTGTTTGGTCTGATCTGTTTTCTGTTGCCGCTGGCTGTGCATTACTCAGGATCGAAGTTTCATCAGTCCATTGCGCTTGTGTTTGTTGATCGGCGCTGCTCTCTTGCCCAACATTGACATCGACGCTACCTGAATTCTCCATTGCCAAAACTTGTGACAACGCTTGTTTGTTTTGTTCTAGTGCTTGTCGCAGGCCATCATGTGATGCGTTGATTTGCACGTTCAGGTGATCATTGGTTAGGTCGATGGTGATATTCAAATGCCCCAGTGAAGGCGGATCGAGTCGAATAGTGACCTGTTTTAGATTCTGTGAGATCTGTTGCTGCACCTGATCTTTCAGGGTCTGCAACATCTGCTGGCCAAGTTGTACGTTGCTGGTGTTACTGGTTTGCTTTACTGCTGATGAGGTCAACAATGCAGCAAAATTCGTTGTCGTAGTATGATTGCTGCCGATGAGTGTGGACGGATCGGCCGTTAGCGTGTTGTCGTCTTGAGGTTGATCGGGCTCACTGCTGATCGAGGTAACATGATAACTACTTAGCGTGATATCACTGCTACTGATG
>CAIZDF010000138.1 GCA_903931645.1 uncultured Tolumonas sp. | reverse complement strand
TACAGCGTCTGGGGATGGCCGCAGAATACAAAGACAATGAAACAGGTCGTCATGTCATACGCATGAGCCACTATTCACGCATCATTGCGCTGACCGCCGGTTTTTCTCAAGCCTACGCCGATGATGTATTGAACGCCGCGCCGATGCATGACATTGGGAAAATTGGAGTACCAGACAGTGTGCTGAAGAAACCAGGCAAATTTACCGAAGAAGAGTGGGTGATCATGCGTAAACACCCGGAAATTGGGGCTGAAATTATCGGCCACCACTCCTCCGGATTACTGCGCATGGCGCACCTGATGGCATTAACACATCATGAGAAATGGAACGGCACCGGTTACCCTTACCAGCTGGAAGGTGAAGATATTCCCATTGAAGGGCGAATTGTGGCCGTCGCCGACGTTTTCGATGCCCTGACCACCGCCCGCCCCTATAAGAAAGCCTGGACAGTCAGTGACGCCGTGAGCTATCTGAAACAGGAAGCTGGACAACATTTTGACCCAGCGTTGATCCCGTTATTTCTGGAGCATCTGCCCGAAATTATTGAAATAAAAGAACGTTGGCCAGAAAAAAACGACTAGTCAAAAAACGAAGTAATATAGAAATAAACAGGAAGAAAATTACGAGGAAATTGGAGCGGGCAGCGGGAATCGAACCCGCATCATCAGCTTGGAAGGCTGAGGTAATAGCCATTATACGATGCCCGCAAGGCATACCGGTCAAAATGAAAACACTGTAACATCAGACTGTTACAGACCGGCTGATAAGACGGCCGCTAATCTATCAGAGTCAGCTTTAAAGAACAACTCTTGTTTTTTCTAAGGCTGGTTCATAAACAACCAATTGATTTCGCCCCTGTGCTTTGGCCTGATACATAGCCAAATCCGCTTTGCGAATACTATCGTCAATTGCTTCCGGCTCTAAACAGAGGTAACACCCAATACTGGCCGTTAAATTCCGAGTCCATTCGGAGGGCATCTGTAATTGGCGAATGCCTTGCAATATTTTTTGGGCAACCGACAACATCGACTCTTTAGATGAATCCGGCAATACCACTAAAAATTCTTCACCGCCCCAGCGGGCACAGCAATCATAACCACGTAAGTTACGCTGCAATTCGGCAGCCAGTTCTTTCAAAATACGATCACCAGTTTGATGACCAAAACTGTCATTGATCTGTTTGAAATAGTCGAGATCTAACAGCAGCAAGGCAAACGGCTGCTGTTCCCGAAATAAATACGAAGCTACCGCATTAATGCGCTGATAAGCCCCAGCTCGATTTAACAAGCCAGTCAGCGCATCGCTGCTCGCTTTCTGTTCCAGCTTTTGATTCAACTCCATGATCTGTGACTGCATCATATCGCCAATGCGGGCAACCTTGTTCAGGCGCCGCTCAAGACGATGATATTGCTGCGCTAAATGCTGCAATTCTGCAAATAACGGGTGTTCACCATACTGTTCCGCCAATACAGACAAGCGCATCTGCATCTCATGTTCGTCGGTATGATTACTCACAAGCAATAGCCTCAATCAAAAATGGGAAAGTCAGATCTTCACTGAATTCTTCCGCAGTATCCTGTGCTCTCGGGTTACCCGGATGATAACGCCAAATCACTGCTACAGTCTGGCCGTTCTCATGCGCATCTTCCAGCAGATCGAAGATATCCATTAAACATTTAATACTGCCGGTGTTGAGATAAGGCATTTCCAATTGCAGTGCAACTTTGTCGACGGCCGTTTTTAGATACTCTTTTACCCAACGGATGATCGGATGATAAAACTCAAAGGTGTTTTCCGGGTAGCTTTCGCCCGTGATTTGCAACACGCCTGTCTCTGCATTAAAACTGACAGCAGGAGATGAAGTAGTTGCCGAAATAAATAAATGATCCATCAAAAAAGCCTCACACTACTGCCTGTAAAGTGAAAAACGCAGTCTTATCATTAATAGGCTGAACCTGATATTCCAGCGGCTGGCTGGTCTTCCTTGCCATATCAATGAGCCCTAACCCTGCGCCACTGGCCTCATCCGTCAGTGGTTTCCGGCGTTGTTCTTTATACAATGCTTTGAGTCCGGCAGCATCCAATGTTCGCAGTTGCTCAATTTTGGCAACCAGCGGTGATACATCAGCCAGATCGATCACGTTACCCGACACCACGACGTACTGTTCACCCTGCCGACCAATGGTCAGCGTGATGGTATTGTAAAGCGCGGGCGTTTCCGCTGATTGCTTCTTGCGCGCATAATTACGCACGTTTTGTGTCTGTTCGATGTAAACCGAAAAGATATCCATCATTTTTTCGGTGCCCGGTGTTTCATTTTCCAGATAACGACGCACCGCCATACCCAGTTCTTCAATGATACTGTGCGTCAATGGGCCATTAAAACAGATCTGAATATTCGCTTCTTCAAACTGACGATGTAACGACCATAGATTAATCTGCTGCATCTAAACGCTCCCTCGCGATAACGGTGAAATAGCGAAACCAAATACAGTAATATCATCTCGTTGTGGGAAGTCTCCCTGATAACGAGCCAACTCTTCGACTAACTTAACTTGTTGTTCAGTCAACGATAATGACTGCCATTGCAACAAGAGTTGCTGGAAACGCTGACGGCCAAAACCATAACCATTCGGTTCACCGGATTGATCTAACAAGCCATCACTAACCAGATAACAACGGCTGTCTGCGGTCAATGGCAACCGATAAGTGGTGATCGGTTTATCGCGGCGGGTACGGCGTTTATAACCCAGCCCTCGATGGGCGGAAGACAGCCGCTGCACTTCGCCGGCACCCGACAGATAGAGGTCAACACCACAACCGGCATATTCAACTTCCGCTGCCGACAAACGACACAAGCCGATATCAAGGCCATAATCCAGCCCCACAGAATCGGGGCTGTGCTGTAACGTCAGCCGGAGTTGTTCATCAATCGACAGCAGTAAATCTGATAATGGTTTATCGCGTGATCCAGTCAACACCTGGCGGATCACCGCATTCGCCGTCATGCTCATAAAAGCACCCGGAATACCGTGGCCGGTACAATCGACGACACCGATATAACAACCATCATCATCGGGTTGCAGAAAATAAAAATCGCCGCCCACCACATCACGCGGCAACCAGATCACCATGTGTTCCGCCAGATAACGACTCAGCAAATCATAACGCGGCAAAATGGCACTTTGGATCATGCGGGCATAACGGATCGAATCTAGGATCTGTTTGTTTTTCTGTTCCAGTTGCAGATTCGCGCTATGTAACTCTTCGGTGCGTTGCTGCACTCGCTCTTCCAGCAAGCTGGTGTTGTCACGAATAGTCTCCGCCATGCGGTTAAACCCGACGGCTAACCGGCCAATTTCATCATTCCGCTTATCGGTTAAACGTGCCGAATAGTTACCGGCAGCAACCTGACGCGCAGCACCGTCCAGCGGATCCAACCGTTTCAATACCAGCGCCTGCAAGATCCAAGTAACAATCAACAAACAGACAAACAGCGCTAACACCAAAACCAGGATTAGCGAAGAGAAAATCTGCCCGCCAATCAGTTTATCCAGATCCATCACGGTGACGTTCAGCCAGTGCATTTCCGGCAAATAGGCCAGCCCGACCAGTTGAACATGCCCATCTAACGTCAAAAATAGGGTTTTGACATGCTCAGGCGCCGCCTGCAGTTCAGCTATTGCGGTTTGTAACGCCACACGATCTTGTGGCACCGAAAGCAGATTGAATAAGGTAAAGCGCACCTTGGCATCTTTCGCCTGACTATTTAAATCAATGTATTCCCGATTGGGATGCGCCTGAATCGCCGCACTGTCATCGATCAAAATGTTGGTAACGCCGTCATGCCCGTTCTTAATAAACTCATGCACAAACGCCGTGAGATCCATGCCCGTACCAGCCATACCAAGATAGCGGCCATCGTTGGTGCGAATCTGTGTATTGATCCAGACTTTGGTCTCATCCAGCGCAACATCATGATCGACATTGAGTGAGTACGGTTCATCATGCGTACGGGAAACGAAATACCATTTATCTTGCGGAATGGTTGGATCTAACGTGAACCGCAGCTCTTTACCGCTATATTGTTTTTGATGATCGTTGTAGTAATAGTGACGGGAGCTATCAATGACATAGAAAAAACTACCATCTTGAAAAGATTGACGGAAACTTTCCAGCTCCTGCAAAGCCTGCACTTTCAAGGTTGAGTTTGATTCATTTTGTGCCCATGTCTGCAACATCGGCGAATCGGATAATTTCCGCGATAACGCGATCTCTTTAAGGATCGGCGCTCGGATCCGGGCTTTTTCATACAGCACCTGTTTCTCAGCAAAACGCACACCCAGCGTGCGCGTGATACTGCTACTGACGCTATTAAACGCCAGCAAGGTCAATGCGATTGTGACGATATACGCCATCGCCATCAGCAGCACAAACTTGCCGCGTAAACTACCCAGCAGTAATGGCATCCTTTCCTCGCCGATTAGTAGTTAGTCATTCTGATCTGCAACAGATTAGCAACGTTTTGTTAATACAGAAATAATATTTACCTTTTCTGAAACAAGCTACGTCGAGAGCATTAAAAATGAATGGCAGAGATAAATCAGGGGATTTAAGAAATTTGGAGCGGGCGATGGGAATCGAACCCACGCTATCTGCTTGGGAAGCAGAAGTTCTGCCATTGAACTACGCCCGCTCGGGCTGGATGTGCAGAGTAACCAAACCAATCTTTTTTGGCAACGACTACTAACAACTTCTGACAATATGATCAAATGGTTGAGTGATTTTTAGACTATTCTCTCATTCATCCCCTCACAAAAACTTTACTTGATAGCGGATGACCCAAGGTTGCGCTTCGGGTAATATAGCGCCCCTTTTTCAGGTCGGCGCGTCCGGCCTTCGCTTAAGCTGCGTAGCAGTTGCTTTCGAATACTTATTTTTTGATACCTGTGGAGTTGTAGATGTCCTTTGCACTAGGCCAACGCTGGATCAGTGATACCGAAACTGATCTTGGATTAGGTACCGTGGTAGCAATAGAGGGTCGTATGATCACCCTATTGTTCCCCGCTAATGGCGAACAGCGTTTGTATGCCCGCGAAAGTGCGCCCGTCACTCGTGTCCGTTTTAATGAAGGCGACCGTATTACCAGCCATGAAGAGTGGCAGTTGGATATCCGTGCCGTCGAAGAAACCGATGGCCTGCTGACCTATCATGGCACCCGTGTAGACGATGGTGCGGAAGTCGCACTGCGTGAAGTGATGCTGAATAACTTCATCAAATTTAATAAACCGCAAGACCGTCTGTTTGCCGGCCAAATCGACCGTCATTCCCGTTTTGCGCTACGTTATGAAGCACTGACCCACCAGCATGCCCGTCGTCGTAATCCAACCCGTGGTTTGGCCAGTGGTCGTGTTAGCTTGATCCCGCATCAGTTACATATCGCCCGTGAAGTGGGTCACCGTCATGCGCCACGCGTATTACTGGCCGATGAAGTCGGTTTGGGTAAAACCATTGAAGCCGGCATGATCATCCACCAGCAATTGCTGTCTGGTCGTGCGAAACGCGTTTTGATCTTGGTGCCGGACTCACTGCAATATCAGTGGTTGGTGGAAATGTTACGCCGCTTCAACCTGATGTTCTCATTGTTTGATGAAGAGCGTTGTGTGGAATCCGAGCATGATGCGGTCAACCCGTTTGAAACTGAACAATTTGTCTTGTGCAGCTTAGACTGGCTGCGTAAGAAAAAAACCCGCTTTGAACAAGTGCTGGAATGTGAGTGGGATCTGCTGGTGGTCGATGAAGCCCACCATCTGGTGTGGAGCGAAGATGCGCCAAGCCGTGAATATCAGGTCGTGGAAGCGTTAGCTGAAGAGATCCCTGGCGTGTTGCTGCTGACAGCGACCCCCGATCAGTTAGGCCATGCCAGCCACTTTGCTCGTCTGCGCTTACTCGACCCGGAGCGTTTCTACGATTACGAGGCGTTTGTTGCCGAAGAACAAGCCTACGGTCAGATCGCCGATGCCGCCCAGCCATTGTTGAATGGCGATGCACTGAATACCGAGCAGCTCGCCGTGTTACAAGGTTTATTGCCGGAATTAGATACTTCGCAACTGCAGACCGATGATTACCGCGAAGAAGTGCTGAAAGACCTGCTCGATCGTCACGGTACTGGTCGTATCTTGTTCCGTAACACCCGCGCTGCGAGCGCTGGTTTCCCGGTACGTGAACTGCACGCCT
>CAIZDF010000137.1 GCA_903931645.1 uncultured Tolumonas sp. | reverse complement strand
GCCAACCGCCGAACCAACACAAATACTGGGGATCACCCGCAGCGGATCGGCTGCCGCACATGGGATCGCACCTTCGGTGATGCCAATACAACCCATTGCCAGCGCCGCCGAACCCGCCTCTTGTTCCTGGCTGGACCACAGTTTTTTATTCAATTTCGTCGCCAACCCCAACCCTAACGGCGGAATACAAATAGCCGTCGCCACCGCCCCCATGATGGTGGGGTTGCCTTCCGCAATCATGGCCGAGCCAAAGAAAAAAGCCGTTTTATTGATAGGGCCACCCATATCAAATGCGATCATGGCACCGAGTAATGCGCCTAATACCACCGCATTGGCGGTCCCCATGGTTTTCAGCCATTCCGCCAGAAAAACCATCAGATTGGCGATCGGCACCCCCACCACTTCAAACATTAAGGCACCAATAATCAACGCCGAAAAAATCGGAATGATTAATATTGGCATCAGCGGCTTTAATGATTTCGGCACTGGCATTTTTTTCAGTACATCAACCACCCAACCGGCCAGTAACCCGGCGACTAACGCGCCCAGAAAACCGGCATGAATGGTTAACGAGATCTGCCCGCCCAACATACCAGCCACCAATGCCGGTTTACCGGCGCGGGCATAGGCGATATAACCGGCCAGAACGGGCAGCAGTAACGTAAAGGCCGAGTTACCAATCTCAACAATCAGTTTCAGCACCGGCGAGCTATCAAAATTTGGCCCTTGCGCCGTCATCGGGGCAAACGCGATCGCCAGCGCCATCAAGATCCCGCCGCTGGCAATGAACGGGATAACATGCGACACGCCGGTAAGCAGATACTGTTTGTATCGCTGCAGATGTTCTTTCATCTCTGATTCCATTCTGTAGGCGGGTGATCTTATTACAGTTACAGGCGGCACATTATTCCAGTCTGCAAGGTAGACGATATTGGAAAAACCATGCCTAAACTGGATTTTTGTAACACTTATTACGCTTTGTGACTGAGATCGAATTAAATAAGCGCTAATTGAATCGCATAAAAAGCGGGTGTTGCAGGAATGCAAGTGACAACATCCGGCAGCAATCACTGCCGGATCAGATGAAATAAGCAGAATAGAAAATAAATCAACACTCTGTGATATTGATCGCCAAACCACCACGCGATGTTTCTTTGTATTTATCCAGCATATCTTTACCGGTATCACGCATAGTGGCGATCACTTTATCCAGTGAAATATGATGCTGACCATCGCCGCGTAATGCCATGCTGGCCGCATTAATCGCTTTCACCGAGGCCATCGCATTGCGTTCAATACAGGGAATTTGTACCAATCCAGCGACTGGATCGCAGGTGAGACCTAGGTTGTGTTCCATGCCAATTTCGGCGGCATTTTCTACCTGTGCGGGTGTGCCACCCAACACGGCAGCCAACCCTGCAGCCGCCATGGCACAAGCAGAACCCACCTCGCCCTGACAACCCACTTCGGCACCGGAGATCGACGCATTGAGTTTGCACAACATGCCAATCGCCGCTGCGGTCAGCAGAAACTCCTGCACTTTGGCGGCGGATGCCTGCGTGCTGAATTGCGGGCAAAACTGCATGTAATAGTGCAATACCGCCGGAATAATACCAGCCGCCCCGTTCGTAGGTGCCGTCACCACCCGACCACCGGCTGCATTTTCTTCATTCACGGCCAGAGCATACAGATTGACCCACTCCATCGCATTCCAACCAGGAGAGCCGATCTGTTTTAACAGGCTGTCATGTAAACGCGCAGCACGACGGCGCACATTTAAACCACCGGGTAAAACGCCCTGCTGCTGAATGCCACGTTGCACGCATAACTGCATGGTGTGCCAGATCTGCTCAATGCCCGCCGCGATCTCTGTTTCATTACGCCAAACTTTCTCGTTCGCCAGCATCAATTCAGCAATTGATAACTGATGTTGATGACACAGAGAAATCAATTCAGCGGCGGAAGAAAACGGGAAAGGCACAGCGGCAGAAACTACATCGGCAGCCGTTTCTGGTTCATCATCATCCACGACAAAACCGCCACCAACCGAATAATAGGTTTTTGCCAGTAAGATTTGCCCTTGCACGTCAAACGCGGTCAGTTGTAAACCGTTGGTATGGCGTGGCAAACATTCCCAGCGCAATAACACATCACGCGACTCATCAAACGCAACCGGATGGGTGCCGGCCAGCAGCAATGAAGCCCCAGACTGCAGCGCCTGGTAACGGGGAACGATGATGTCAGGATCCACCGATTCCGGTAATGCGCCTTCCAACCCCAGCAATAACGCCGGAGGCGTACCATGACCCTGACCCGTTGCTGCCAGCGAACCATAAAAAATGACCTGCACTCGAGTGACCGATGGTAACAATTCTTTTTGCAGCAATAGCTGACTGAACAGATAGCCTGCTTTCATCGGCCCCACCGTGTGTGAACTGGATGGGCCAATACCGATTTTGAAGAGATCAAACAAGCTAAGAGTCATTAATAATCCTGCGGCACATCTGGCAAACAATCAGTTGAATAAACTAAATATATATTATTTATCAGTACGACATAACACGAAGATAAAAATATGCAGATTATCGCACCAATATAATGCGTTAAATTCTCGCGTTTGACGCGAGGAATACGTTACGCACTTCAATGGTGTGCAAAGCCCCAAAATAGGCGGTTCCATTTGCTATTTTGAACCAACATAAAATTCAGCTGATATAAAAAATATTGTATTTGTTAATTTATGTAATGATAATGACTATCATTACTGTATGGGTGTTTTTATTCTTCCATCAATACCAACAGTTTATAACCCACGAATAACTGATGATGTTTTACCAAGGAGAATCTGTATGACCTTCCGTATTAAGCGTAATGTTCTGCTCGCCACCGCGCTGTTATTGCCAATGTCAGCTTCCGTTTTGGCG
>CAIZDF010000136.1 GCA_903931645.1 uncultured Tolumonas sp. | reverse complement strand
CTTGAACGAGTGTTATCCGCTCTGGAAATTGACTGGAATTACTGCTTTGCAACTCAGTGCTGTTGAGCGTCTGATGCTGACAAACCTGCAGATTTTGAAATTGGTTAAATGTGCTGCACAGAGAAATAGCTTCGCTGCCATGCCGGTTCACGATAAAGAGATTGATGGTTTTATCTTGTTCGTTGTAAACCGCAGATATATCGACATAAGGCACCTCGTTCGCGCATTCCGCGGCATAATAAGGGCTGTTGATGTCCAGTTTGAGTGCTTTGCCGCGCCCGTAACGGGAGGCCAGCATAAAAGGATAGAAAATTGTTTGTCGCCAGGCCGCACCATTTTTCTCGGTCATGATAGGCGCAATGACATTGACCAATTGCGCCAGACAGGCAATTTTGACGATATCGCTTTTACGAATAAAACTGTTGATTAAACAGGCCACCAGCAATGCATCTTCAACATTGTAGATATCTTCCAGAATCGCTGGCGCATGCGGCCAGCCCTGTTCGCCGTTGAGGATCTGCTTATCTTGCTCAGTTGAGTGATACCAAACGTTCCATTCATCAAAGCTGATGTAGATCTGTTTATCCGAGTGTTTCTGCGCTTTCACATAATTGATGGTCGAGGCGACAGTATCAATGTAGCGTTCCATTTTGAGCGATTGCGCCAGATAGTTACCGGTGTGCCCTTCATGGTTTTTGAAATACATATGTAGGGAAATGTAATCGACCACATCATAGGTATGTTCCAGCACCGTTTTTTCCCAGCTTGGAAATGTCGGCATATCTGGGCTCGATGAACCACACACCACCAGCTCCAGACTTTTATCAAAAGCCCGCATCGCTTTTGCCGTTTCAGCAGCAATACGGCCATATTCATCGGCTTTTTTCTGGCCAATTTGCCATGGCCCGTCCATCTCATTACCGAGGCACCAGGTTTTCACACCCCAAGGTTGTTCCTGCCCGTTTTCCCGACGCAGATCAGACCAATAAGAGCCTTTCGGATGATTAACATATTCCAGAAAATTGCGCGCATCGGTTAAACCGCGAGAGCCTAAATTCACCGCCAGCATCATGTCGCAGCCAACGGTCTGTGCCCAGTCAGCAAATTCGTGAATCCCAACCTGATTCGATTCGCTGGAATGCCATGCCAAATCGAGGCGTACCGGACGTTGCGCCTGCGGGCCGATGCCATCTTCCCATTGATAGGCAGAAACAAAATTGCCACCGGGATAACGAACAACCGGAACCGCCAACTCTTTCACTAAATCGATCACATCACTACGAAATCCGGTTATATTTGCTGACGGATGTTCCGGCTCGTAAATGCCAGAATATATCGCCCGCCCCATGTGTTCGATAAATGAGCCAAATATTCGTTGGTCTATTTCCGATATCACCGAATTTTTGTTCGCCGTGACGACAACATCCATTACCTACTCCATAGCTAAATTGCAGTCGGATTTGATTACTAATAATGTTAGTTAAATTATTAGTAAAGTTATTAGACCGCAAATTTGACGTTGTCGAAACCGGATGTGAATCACAAAGATTGATGAATAATTGACCTGGCCCCACAGACAAATCGTTTGGGCATGATCAAAAATGAGTGGAATAAAAGCGGTCTGTGCTGAATGGCTGACTCGAGACAGTGATAAATTTAGTGATGTTGCCAGCGAAGAAAATGCCGCTGGCTTAGATTGCGCGATGCCAGATCAACTTAATAGCTCTGCGACCCAATTCATAAACACGTACACGCGTTTAGGTAAATGGCGTCGATTACCATAGAGCAGCGATACCGGCATGGGTTTGGCTTTATATTGCGGTAATATCTCAACCAGATCGCCATTGTTAATATGCGGTTTCATGCCGTGCAAAGGCGCTTGAATGACCCCCAGCCCAGCTAAACAGGCAGCTTCATACGCATCAGAATTATTTACCGTGATACGCCCACCCATTGGCACATAACAGGTTTCATCACTGGCACTATCGACATACTCAAAGCCAGCTGATTTCGTGCCCAATGTCGATGCATAATGGATCAGCTGATGCTGCTGTAGATCAGCCAATGTTTGCGGAACACCGTAAGTGGCTAGGTATTGCGGGCTGGCACAATTAATCTGCTCAAACTCGCCGATATGACGCGCCACTAAACTGGAGTCATGCAGCTTACCGACGCGTAATACGCAATCAAACCCCTCACGTACTAAATCAACCAGTCGATCGGTACAACTGACTTCAATATCGATATGCGGATACTGTTCCGCAAATTCCGCTAAGCGCGGCATGATAATGCTACGCGCAATGCCCACCGGCAT
>CAIZDF010000135.1 GCA_903931645.1 uncultured Tolumonas sp. | reverse complement strand
TTATTTCACAACTATCTAATAAAGTGGTCGATATTGTTTTAATATCAACCAGTGAAATCTGTTCTTTTAGCAAATATCGAATTGTTCTTAATTGTTGCATTGGCGTTAATGCCGTATTTAACGCTTCGGACAATTTTGGTGCAATACCAGAGAGACGTTGATGTAAGGCATATATTTCATCAAAACCAAATAATTCATCCAAATGATCACGGATCACTTTACCCACATGTGTGGCAATAACAGACGCTGATTCGACTACGGAATAACCCATATTCAATGCCTTGGGGCGATCCGAGGGCATGATCCAAACGGCATCCATACCATATGCGGGTTCTTTAACCAGAATACCATCCAATTTGCCATAGACATTGCCAGAGCTAATCGCCATGAGACGGTCGATTTCAACTCGACCATTTGTTACCGCCGATCCGATCAGCTTGATCTGGTATTGCTCTGGCTTTAGATGCAGGTTGTCTCGCACACGGATCTCCGGTAGCAAAAAACCAAACTGCTCTGATAATGTTTTTCGAATTCCTTTGAGTCTGTTTAGCAGTTCGGGGTTTTTCTCGGGGTCGGCAATGCTGACCAATTTGTAGCCGACTTCGACGGTCAATGAATCGGGGTAGGGTAGATCTTGCCATTCCAGACTGTCTCGTTGTGACAGCTTTATCTTGTCACTGAGATCTTCCACCGCTTCGAGTGAATTCAGACTGGCGGCTTCTCGTTGTTGTGTTTGCCAGCCCGCATAACCAACGACTGCAGCAAACGTCAAGAAAGCCAGCGTGGGCATGCCGGGCACTAATCCGAAAATGGTCATCAAGAGCGCCACGGTAAACAGCACTCGTGGTGATGCCAGCAGTTGCCGTTTGACCAGATCACTCATTTCGCCGTCATCGTTCACTCGGGTGACAATGATCGCAGCCGCGGTCGACATGAGTAGCGATGGAATTTGTGCGACTAACCCATCACCGATGGTCAGTAGTGAGTAGACCTGAAAGGCATCGTGCAACGACATATCATGTTGGAATACGCCAATACACAGCCCGCCAATCAGGTTAATGATCAAGATCAGCAAGCCAGCGATTGCATCACCGCGCACAAATTTCGATGCCCCATCCATTGCACCGTAGAAGTCAGCCTCACTGGCAATCTCCTGCCGCCGTTTTTTGGCTTGCTTCTGATCGATGATGCCGGCATTCATTTCGGCATCAATAGCCATCTGTTTACCGGGCATCGCATCCAGTGTAAAGCGGGCAGATACTTCTGAAATTCGCTCGCCCCCTTTGGTGATCACCACAAAGTTAATCACCATCAAGATCACGAATACCACAAATCCGACAACGTAACTGCCTCCGATCACCACTTCCCCGAAGGCCTTGATGACTTTACCGGCTGCTTCCGCGCCGTTCTGGCCATTCAGCAACACCACTCGCGTTGATGCGATATTCAGTGATAACCGCATCAAGGTTGCGACTAACAGAACCGTGGGGAATACCGAGAAATCGAGGGGCCGTTTTGCGGTAACAGAAACCAGCAGCACTAATAACGCCATGACTATGTTGAACGTAAACAGTGCATCCAATAACCAAGCGGGCAACGGAAGAATAACCATGGCAAGGAATGCCAACACAAAAATCGGAATACCCGCATATGAATGAACAATATTACGCCAGTTCATGATGTTCGCTCTGCATAGTGGAAAGAGGGGGGAACGGTAACTTTGGATAAGGCATCAGGTTCTTTACCTCGGCCTTCACGATAAATTTTTAACTGCATGACATAACTCAGTACATAAGCGACGGCGGTATACAGACCCGCGGGTACCTCCTGATCTAATTGCGTGGAAAAATAGATCGCCCGAGTGAGTTCCGGTAGGGTCAATATGATCTTGTTATGTTGCATGGCTAATTCGCGGATACGCATGGCCATTTCATCCTGACCTTTTGCCAATACATAGGGTGCTTGTGCTTTATCCGGGTTATAGCAGATCGCAATCGCGTAATGTGTTGGGTTCAATAACACCACATCCGCATTGGGCATACGCTTTTGCAAGCGTGCTCTGGCCATGGCGATTTGTACTTTTCGGCTCTGTCTTTTTACTTCCGGTCGGCCTTCGCTAGTACGACGCTCTTCTTTAACTTCCTGTTTTGTCATGCGTAGATTTTTCATGAATTGCCATTGTTGATAGGGAATATCAAAAAAAGCGATTGCACCGAACAGGATGCCAAGAATTAATAACGTGTGGCTGAGGATGGAAAGGATGTGTTTACAGGCGGTTAGCAGCGGCTGCTGGCTTAGATGGATCAATGTATTCCAATCGGCAGCAAGGTAATACCACAGCACTAAGCTGGCTAAGGTACATTTTGCGAGTGATTTGCCTAAGTCAAACAGCTTGGCGGCGGATAAAATACGGCCAAGACCGGTGATGGGATTTAGCTTAGAAAATTTAGGTGTCAGTGCGGTAAAGTTGAATATCATGCCACCCGGAATACAACCGGCAATGAATAGCATGGCCGCCAAAAAACCAAGTGGGATCACCAACACACCCAGCATGCTCAGGATGACATCAGCGATCCGTTGTTTCAGGGAAATGCCATTGGTATCAATCTCACTTGCGTGTTGTAGCGACCAACGCATCATATTCAGCATGAAATCACCTAACTGGGGGCCCCAGAGGGTCAACATAATGCTGCTGAACAATAGAATTCCAGAGCTAGTGAGTTCGCGAGATCGAACAATTTGACCCTGCTCGCGGGCCTTACGCAATCGGCGTTGCGTGGGGTCTTGCGTTTTTTCTTGGCTGCTATCACTCATGCTGTTTCACTCAAACTACGCAGCATGGTTAACACATACCAAGTGATGTCCAGATATTTCGCCGGAATAGCCGAAAGTGACATCCAAAAAGACAACAAACCAATCAGCAAACTCATCGGAAAGCCCAATGAGAAGATATTAAAGGCAGGAGCTGCACGGTTCATGATGCCAAAACTCAGATTGACCAGCAGCATGGCGCCGATAGCGGGTAGTGATAACAGCAACGCCGAGGCTAATACCCAACCCAGCATGTGAATCACGGCATCCATATTCAACAGATAGATAGATTTTCCCGGTGGCCATTGGCGCAGACTTTCCGTTAACACATCTAGCATGACCAGATGACCATTGAGCGAAAAAAAGAGCAAAGTACACAAACCATACAACAGCTCCCCAATTAATGGTTCGCTCTGTCCATTGACTGGGTCGGTGATCATGGCCATGGATAATCCCATCTGTTGGGAGATGATATTGCCGGTCATGGTCAGAACCAAAAATAGCATTTGTAGGATCAAGCCAAACAGCAGGCCAAAGATAATTTGAGCCGCCGTGCACAGCCATGTCTCAAGGGAAAAAGGATCAAACACTGGTAACGTAGGCAAAATATGCATAGCGATAAGCGAAAGCAGAAACGCCAGCAAAATTCGGATACGTGTATTCACGGCATAATCATTAAAGAGTGGTGCCATCCAAAATACCGCAGCAAAGCGCACAAATGGCCACCACCACTGACCGATCCAGTGCATCAACGTTGGCATAGTGATGACTTCCTGTGGCATCAGCCTAGACTTCCTGGAATGTTGGTGAATATTTGGTGAAAAATGCCAACAATACGAGCGAGTAACCAGTTGCCAGTAAAAACCACCACCAGCAAGGTGACAACCAGACGAGGTAAAAAACTCAAAGTCTGTTCTTGGATCTGAGTTGCGGTCTGGAAGATGCTAATCACCAGACCAACCAGCAGACTCGGCACGACCAAAATGCTTACGGTGGAGATAACGGTCATGACAGCTTCGCTGACCAGCTCAACGCTCATTTCTGGGGTCATCTCATCCTCCATGGAAACTGGCGGCCAAACTACCGACCGTCAGTGCCCAGCCATCCGCTAACACAAAAATCATCAACTTGAATGGTAGAGAAATGATCAACGGCGATAGCATCATCATCCCCATTGCCATCAGCACACTGGCAATGACCAGATCGATCATGAGAAAAGGAATATAGATCATGAAACCAATCTGGAAGGCCGTATTAAGTTCACTGAGAACATAAGCCGGTAACAGAACGCTGAACGAGATATTTTCAGCCTTTTGCTCTCGGGGCTCATCGGCAATCTGCATGATCTGTTCTAAATCTTTTTCCCGAGTCTGGCGCAACATGAATCGATGTAACGGTTTTTCAGCAACATCGAGAGCTTGTGTGAAAGTCAGCTGATTGTTGTCATAAGGCTTGAAGGCATGTTCGTAAATATCACTCCAGACTGGCCGCATAATGAGCATAGTCAGCGCCAGCCCAATACCGATTAAAACCCGATTGGGTGGGCTGGATTGCAGACCAATCGCCTGCCGTAAGATCGCCAACACAATAATGATGCGGGTAAAGCTGGTCATCATCAGTAGCATGGTTGGCAATAGACTTAATGCAGTCATCATGACCAAGATCTGCAACTTGATGTTGTAGTCTTGCGTCCCTTGTGGGCTTGTCATGGAAAGTAACGGAATGTCTGCGGCCTGAACCTGCCCAGCCCACAGCAACAGCGGTAACAGTATCAATAAAACCAAACGCCGCATTAATTCTGACCCAGCCCCGGTAACAAACCTGCTTCAGGATCTTCAATGGCGGTAATTCGAATGCCATAAGCACCATTGACCACCACCACTTCACCTTTAGCGAGTAAACGGCCATTTACTTTAATATCCAACGCTTCGCCAGCTTGTTTATCCAGTTTAATCACTGTGCCCTCATGCAATTGCATGAGATCGCCCAGCGGAATTTCGGTACTGGCGACTTCCAATGTCACCGTCACTGGAATATGGCGGAAGAAATCAAGTTCACGCGATTTTTTCCCCGGTAACAGCGCTGTTTCATTGTCGCTTGGGAAAAATTCATCGAGATTGTCCAAATTGTCTAATTCTTCAAGACCCATAATTAAAATCCATACCAATATTAAAGAGGAATAACGTGACTAATCTGAAATACCAATGATGCACGCTGTTCAGCGACCCGCCCATCGGCATAGTGTTGTTCACCCAGATAAGCGGGGGTTGGCTCATTTAGTTCAATAGGCAAAATATCGCCCACGGCGAGAGAGGCTATTTTATTCAGCGGTATTTTCTGTTTGGCTAAAACAATTCGCAGTTGCAGAGGCACTCCTGCAAGTAGCTGTTGAAGTTTGGAGGTGTCTGCCAGCGGTACTGTTTGCTCTTCTGTCTTATTAATCGGCCACCACATATGCCAGCAAAAATCATGGCCGTTGTAACGCAGCGTTGTCGTGACAGAAAACCACTCGCCACTTTGCGGCAATTGATCCGTGGTAATGACCTCACAGGTTATCGGTTCAGCATATTCTTCATTTTGCGCTGACTGAACGGCGTGGATCTGTTCCGTGGCTAATAAATTAGCCAATCTGACCTCGGTATCAGTGAGCTGATTTAACGTTATCAATTGGGCTGGTTCTTTTAATGTGCCACCGAGAAATAAAACCGATAATGAGTGTAATGTGGCGGCATCGATCAATAGATAAGCTGCATCAGTACAATGTGGCAGGCTGACTCTCTGCCAGAATGAGTAGTCAGTATCAAAAAGATGATCCTGTGGCTGATTGATCGAAACGTCAGACCAACTGACGTCATCGGGCTGATCGTTAAAGATTCCAGTCAGATAACGCTGTAATTGATCGCAAACTGACCTGCGTATTCCAGAAAAAGAGAATGTCGCGGCATTGTGGCGTTGTTCATTTCGCAGCAAATCATAAGGTTGGGCTCTACTGATGGTATCACCGGACAGAATGTTCTTACTGATGAATCGCGCTTGAGTCGACATGACAATCCTAAAACCTAAAATAATCAATATCGATCAACAAAAGCGACAGCTTTGCGGAAAAACTTAAATAAAAAATTAAATTTTTTCTAAAAAAGAAAAAGAGAACCGGCCAGCCTGATCGGTTCTCTTCAATTTAACGGCTGACTGCAGGTGACAGCTCAGCAATCCACTATGACATCAACGACAAAGCACAGTCATGACTGTGCCTGATGTTTTCCCTTGTCCCCGGTTACTTTCACCTGTTGGTCAAAAAGCAAAAAGCCCCGGCTTATTCAGCCGGGGAGGGGGCACACAAAAATGGAGGGAGCTCATTCCATTTGTGATGAAACAAATTAAGCAGTTTGTACTTCCTGAGATGGTTTGATAGTTGCGTACATCAGACCAGTCAGAGCAGAACCAGCAGCGATAGCAACGATATACATCAGTGCATTGCTGATTGCGCCTGGAATTAACAGTACGAACAGACCACCGTGTGGAGCCATCAGACCACATTGGAACAGCATTGACAGAGCACCAGCCAGTGCACCACCTGCCATAGTTGATGGAATTACACGCATTGGGTCACGCGCTGCGAATGGGATTGCACCTTCAGAGATGAAGCACAGACCCAGTACGAAAGACGCTTTACCAGCTTCGCGTTCAGAATCGATGAATTTGTTGCGAGCAACGAAAGTAGCGATACCCATACCGATAGCTGGAACCATACCGGCAGCCATAACAGCAGCCATTGGCAAGCTAGGAACGTTAGGGTTAGAAGCCAGCAGACCAGTACCGAATACATAGGCAACTTTGTTTACTGGGCCACCCAGGTCGAAACACATCATCGCGCCCAGGATTACACCCAGCAGGATTGCGTTCGCGCCAGACATACCAGTCAGGAAGCTAGTCAGACCTTTCATGATAGAAGCGATTGGCGTACCAACAACATAGATCATCGCCAGACCAGTGATTAAGCTGGCAAACAATGGAATGATTAGGATTGGTTTCAGTGCTTCCATGGTTTGTGGCAGTTTCACGTTATCAGCAATGGCTTTTGCAGTGTAACCAGCGATGAAACCAGCAACGATACCACCCAAGAAACCAGCACCGATAGAGCTTGCCAGCATACCGCCGATCAAACCTGGCGCCAGACCTGGACGGTCAGCGATAGAGAACGCGATGAAACCAGCCATAACTGGAACCATCAGAGCAAACGCAGATGCACCACCGATTTTCATCAGTGCGGCAGCCATGGTGCCTTCTTCTTTAAACGCAGTGATACCGAACACGAATGACAGCGCGATCAGCAAACCACCTGCAACCACGATTGGCAGCATGTGAGATACACCGGTCATCAAATGTTTGTAAACGCCTGGCAGTTCAGCTTTACCTGAAGAACCAGCAGAAGCACCAGAAGCGCTACCTTTGAACACAGTTTCATTGGCCAGAGCGTGGTCCATTTCCTGAGCGGTTTTCTTCAGGGCTGCGCCAGTGCTGGTTTTGTACAGTTTTTTGCCCGCGAAACGGGACAGATCCAACTCGATATCGGCAGCGATGATAACAACATCAGCCTGCGCGATTTCGTCAGCAGTCAGTGCGTTTTTAGCACCAACAGAGCCGCGAGTTTCGACTTTGATCCAGTAACCACGTTTTTTTGCCTCTTCTTCCAGTGCTTCGGCAGCCATAAAAGTATGGGCAACCCCTGTTGGACAGGCGGTTATAGCAACGATACGTTTGCTCATGGGGGACACCTTGGGTTTCTCTTGGGTTTGCTGAGAAGCAACCGCTGCAGCTGACGTCACTGTCGCTGCTGCGGCTGCCGTTTGTAGGAAAGCTTTTGCGTCCGGGATTGCATCGCTAACATCGGCTTGATAAACACGTTTGCCGGTAAAGCGATTAACATCGATGTTGTTACCTGCAATGACGACCAGATCAGCGGAGCTGATTTCATCGACGGTCAGTAATTTTGCTGGTTCAACGCTGTTATGACATTCAACTACGGCATTCCAACCCAGGGATGCAGCCGCTTTTTCCAGAAGACCTGCGGCGATAACACTGTTGGCAATGCCACTCGGACAAGAGGTGACAATTACAATATTCATAAGTTTATTCCTTAACTTAATCTTTTAACGTCAATACGGGCCATCATGTCGGCCAGTTGCTGTTTATTCGGAACACCCACACCAATTTGGGTAACAGCCAATGCAGAAACGGCGGAGGCAAGGCGCAGGATTTGTTCTTTATCCATACCTTGGCTTAAACCCCAGGCAAAACCAGCAACCATGGAATCGCCGGCACCCACGGTGCTGACTACTTCCATGCGTGGCGGTTTAGCAGCCCACCATTCATTATCCGCTAACCACAGAACACCATCCGGACCACGGGAAATCACCACGTTGGTGATGCCTGCAGCACGCAGTTTTTCTGCTTCAGCACGCAAATCTGCTTCGGTATCCAGTGGACGGCCAGCCCATTCAGCCAGTTCAACTTCGTTTGGCTTGATGAGGAATGGTTTTGCTTCCAGACCTTTAACCAGTGCATGTTTACTGCTATCGAACAGCACTTTTGCACCTTTCTGTTGCAGTTTTGCGATCAGATCACGGCTGGCTTCAGCGCTGATACCACGTGGCAAACTACCTGCCATCACAATGTATTCGTACTGTTCTGCCTGACGTAACAGATGAGCTTCAAACTCTTTCAACTCATCGTCTGCAACCGCTACACCTGGGAAGTTCAGATCGGTAACTTCACCGTTGTCTTCCACCATTTTGACGTTAATACGGGTATCGCCCGGTACAGCCATAAAGTGATCTTGGATGCCACATTGGGCAAACAGATCACGGAAAGCCTGCTGGTTGCCAGCACCTAAGATGCCAGACACTGCGACATCAGCACCCAGATCACGCAATACGCGCGCAACATTGATGCCTTTACCTGCCGGATGCAGACTGCCTGATTTGAGCACATTAACGCTGCCAACCTGGATTTGGTCGATATGACCGGTTAAATCCAGCGCAGGGTTAAGGGTCACAGTCAGCAAAGGCTTACTCATGACCGGCTCCTTCGCCTAAACCATCGGCGATTGACTGACCAATTTTGCTAATGGCTTGCTGAGCATCATCACCTTTAGCGATAAATTGCAGGCGATGACCACTCTTAACGCCCAAGCTGACCAGTTTCATCAAGCTCTTCGCGTTAACAGATTTGCCATCACCATCCAGGTTGGCAACCCAGATTTCACTTTGGAATTCTTTTGCTACTTTCACCAGCGTCGCACTTGGACGAGCATGCAGACCATGTGGGTTAGTGATGGTGAACACGCCTTCCAAACCTTCGATTGGTTTTTCAGTCAGCAGCTTGATGGCCTTCATGCTGTCTGCAGCCCACAGTTGAGCTACGTTTTGTTCACTGATCATGTCAACCAGACGTTCTAATACTGGTTTGTGCAGCGCATCTTGAGCCGCAATCAATAACAAACCTTGTACTGGTTGGCCGGCATGTTGGAATGGCACGACAGGACGAACTAAAGACACTGCAGTACGTTTAACGCCAACATTAGTACGCGCTAACCACAGTCCCTGACCCATCCATACAGGAGTGGATGCTTGAACGGTTGCTGCGCCACTGCTTTCCAGTGCGCCAGTGTTCTGCAGTAATGCACAGGCTGCTGATTGCAGGCCCAGAATGTCTTGTGCAGAAGCTTGCAGTTGAATGGTGCTGCTATCCAACAACAGGGTTGGTGTTGGTTTTTGGCCGCTTAGCAATTTGGCTAAATCGGCAGTGCTGTTACAGCGTTTCAGGTAATCAGCAACAGAATCATCAGCCAGTACACGGGTCAGTTGACGCAGAATGCCCAGATGTTCGTCTGAACGTGCAGCGATACCGATAACCACGTGTGCAATCTGACCATCGCCCCAGTTAACACCGTCAGCGAAATGTAATACGCGAACACCGGTCTGTTTAACCTGTTCACGGGTATCTGTTGTTCCATGAGGAATGGCAATGCCATTACCCAGATAGGTAGAGTTCTGAGTTTCACGACGCAACATACCATCAACGTATGGTGCTTCGATCAGACCCGCGTCAACCATTTTCTGTGCCACCATACGAATCGCGCTTTGCTTATCGTCGGCTTTGGCCCCCAATTGAATATCTTGTTCCGCCAGTGTCAGCATGGCGTGTACCTCTCTTATAGTTGTGTCAGATATAAAACATAGAACAAATCGTCGAACTCAAACGATTCACTCACATCCTATTCTGATCCATTTGTTGCAACTTTGGGTAGCAAGTTTGCAACTCTCATTTGCCAAAAAGTAGATTAATCGTTTCAGTTCATATGCTGTATCGTTTCAGCTAGATATTCAAGTACTGGTTATTGTATAATCACCAGTAATTTGATGTGGTGCACATTTACGGCAGCAAAAATGATAAATGGGGGTCGCATGAAGCTTGAAGAGATCGCACGCCTGGCCGGCGTATCTCGTACAACGGCGAGCTATGTGGTGAACGGTAAAGCTGAGCAACATCGCATCAGTGAAAAAACCCGTGAACGGGTGATGGCGGTGGTAAATCAGTATAACTATAAACCGGATCAGGCGGCGACCGCACTGCGATTAGGCAGTAGCCGACTGTTTGGTTTTATTTTACCTGATCTGGAAAATACCAGTTACGCACGCTTAGCGAAATTGCTGGAAGCGGGTGCGCGGGAGCATGGCTTTCAGCTGATTATCACCTGTTCGGATGATAACCCCGACACAGAAAAATCGCTGGCGGAAATGCTGACCTCGCGTCGTATTGATGCTTTGCTGGTATCTACCGTGTTAGATCCATATAACGACTTCTACCCTCGGTTACAGCAAAAAGGCTTGCCGGTGATCGCGATCGACCGTGCCTTGGATGATGAAAAATTTGCCTCGGTTATCAGTGAAGACTTGGATGGCGCGATCAAATTAACGAATTCATTATTATCACCGTTGCCAGCAACCATTGGTTTATTAGGCGCAGTACCCGAGTTAGGAATATCGCACGAGCGTGAACGTGGATTTCGTGCCGCATTGCGCTCAGTAGATATGCAAGCTGAGCCGTTAATTGCTTATGGCGAACATTTTAGCCGCAGCGAAGGTGCACGCATCTGTGCTGACTGGATTGCTCGGGGTGTCATGCCGGAAGCATTAGTCACCACCTCGTATGTGTTGCTGGAAGGTGTTTTGGATACCTTACGCGAATATCCGGATTTAATGCAAAAATTACGCTTAGCCACTTTTGGTGACAATCAATTATTGGATTTTCTGCCCGTGAACGTGAATGCATTACCGCAGCAGTTATCGCTGATAGCTGAGCGGGCATTGGCGTTAGCGTTAGCGGCAACCACTGAACATAATTACACCCCAGGGATTGAGGTGATCCCCCGTCGCCTTAAAGTCCGGAGTAATGCTGGGTAGGCGCTGTGTTTCACAGCGCAGAAGAAGACAATTGCCGTAATCTTATTCTGAACAGTACAGGTATGGAGCGTAACATGAAGATAGCAATGGCCAGTGACCATGCGGGTTTTTCTCTGAAAGAAGAGATCAAAGCGTATCTGCAAAGCCAAGGACACGAAGTATTGGATTTTGGTGCTCACAGTGAAGATGCCTGTGATCTGCCTGACTCCGTTTATCCTGCTTCATTAGCCGTCGGTGAAGGTAAAGCCGATCGTGGTATTTTTGTCGATGGTGTCGGTTACGGCAGCGCGATGATTGCGAATAAAATTTACGGTGTGTATGCCGCGGTCTGTCAGGATCCGTTCTGTGCCAATCTGGCTCGCTCACACTCTGATACCAACGTGCTGTGTATCGGCGGCAAGATCATCGGTTCTGCAATTGCAATGGAAATTGTAAAAACCTGGATGACCACGGAATATCTGGGCCATACCGAAGAGAAATATCGTCGCCGGGTAGGCAAAGTGGTCGCGATTGCTGAAAAACACCTGCAAAAGCTGGTTTGATCGGTTAATGCGTGAGCAGCGATGAAGGTTGCTCACGCAGCATAAATCTTAGAAAACGGGAATCATCTCTACAGATGATGGATTGTGTTTCCCGCTAAAAACACGTCTAATCTGCTTTCATCTCCTTCCATTTATTTTGGTCCTATGTCTTCCGTATCGGTAGTGCGTTCACAGTCGCTGTTTCAGATCACTTGGCCGTTATTCATCGATTTAGCGCTGCATTTTCTGACTGCGGCGCTGAATACGTTCATGATCAGCCATGTTTCGTATCAAGCCGTTGCCGCATTGTCGGTGGGCAACCAAATCTTTGACGTTAGTATTACGCTGTTTAATTTCGTCGGCATTGGTTCGAGTGTAGTGATCACGCAATATCTGGGTGCTGGACAGCGTGATGTGGCCAGAAAAGTGGTGCAGCAAGCCGTTGGTTTTAATGCTTTGATTGGTTTGGCGGTGGCGCTGGGGGTATTGTTTGGTTCGACCTATATTCTGCAGCTGATGAATATGCCGGAACATCTGCAAGCGATGGGGTTAACCTATTTACAGATCATTGCGCTGTGTCTGTTACCAGAAGCGATCGCGCTGTGTCTGGCAGCAAGTCTGCGGGCATATGGGTATACCCGTGAAGCGATGTATGTCACGGTGATCGTCAATCTGGTGACTCTGCTGGGCAATGCCTTGTTGTTATATGGCTGGTTTGGTTTACCGCAAATGTCAGTGGCGGGTGTCGCCTGTTCCACCGTGATCGGGCGTTTGGTTGGCGTGGTCTTATTGCTTTGGCTTATCCGGCAACGGCTTGGTTTGACGTTACATTGGAAAGACTGTTGCCGGTTTTCGTCTGATATTATCCGTAAGATCATGAAGATCGGTTTACCAGCGGCTGGCGAAAACCTGTCTTGGATGCTGCAAATGATGGTGATCACCTCTTTTGTTGCGTTACTGGGCGATAAAATGCTGGCGACACAATCCTATTTTTTCCAGATCAGTCTGTTTGTGATGTTATTTGGCATCGCAATTGGTTTGGGAACGGAAATCATGATTGGTCATCTGGTTGGTGCCGGTGAACTGGATCAGGCTTATCATCGCTTATTACGCAGTCTAAAAATCGGTCTTATCGTGACCGTACTGTCGGTGTTTGTGGTGGTGCTTTCTGGCCCACACTTGATGGGTTTGTTTACTTCTGATGCCATTATTTTAGCCACCGCCGGGCATCTGTTTATGCTTAGCTTGATCTTAGAGCCGGGGCGGACTTTTAACATCATTGTGATCAGCTCTCTGCGTGCGACGGGAGATGCTCGTTTTCCATTCCGGATGGCATTGTTGTCTATGTGGGGGATTGCGATACCTGTTGCCTACCTGTGTGGCATTCATTGGGGATGGGGGCTGGTTGGGGTCTGGTGCGGATTCGTGGTGGATGAATGGGTTAGGGGTTTAACCATGTTCTGGCGCTGGCGTAGCCGACGTTGGGAGAAAAAAGTGCTGGTGCAGCGAACTGCACCAGCCAATCAGGCACACTAGTGCCATTTCACACGGGATAAAACATTACTTCGTGGGCTGGGCGGGGTTTCCTCCCAGCGCTTGATAAAGCGACATTTGTGTTGTCAGTTGTTGGTAATGATTTTCTAGCAATGATTTTTCGGCACTACGCCGGTTTTCCTGCTGATCCAGCCAGCTTTGCATTTCGATATCCCCAGCCTGATAACGCACGGCAGAGATAGTTTCTGTTTGTTGTGCCAACAAAAGCGAACGCGAGAGTTGGGTTCCGGCATTCAGGTAATGCTGCCGTGCCGACAACTGATTTTCCACTTCTGATAACGCGGTATAAAACGTTTGTCGGAAATTTCGCACAGCTTGTTCGTAGATGATGCGTTGTTTGGCAATGTTCAGGCGTGTAGTTTGCCACTCAATAAAGGGAAGAGTCAATCCGGCCCCAACGCTGCCTGTCGGATTTTGCAAAGCAGAGCGTAATTGTTCACTGCTGGTACTCAATGCGCCGGTCAGACTAAAGGTTGGATAATAACTTTTCCGGGTATTTTCGCCGGTCGCGTAACTGGAACGAACGCGCAGTTCTGCGGCTATTACATCCGGCCGTTGTGCCAACACATCAGCTGGCAGATGTGTCGGAATAGCCGGTAAAGCCGGTAAAGCTTGGGCTGGTAATGTTACTGGTTGTTCTAACGCGGTTTCCGGCGGTTGATCCAATAATATGGTCAAGGCATTGTGATTCTCATCCCGCTGCCGATACAGATCTTCAAGCGTTGCTTGCTGGCTGTTCACACTTTGTTCTGCTTGTAACACATCCAGTTTGCCATTCGCGCCAGCATGATAATGTGCCTGCGCGATGAGCAATGAATGCTGTGTGTAACTGAGACTTTGCTGGTTCAGTGCAATTAACTGGTTCAGATAGCCC